>CAXNJQ010000008.1:0-11987 GCA_964202705.1 Holosporaceae bacterium | reverse complement strand
TAAAATACCCTTTTTTTACCCACCTGAACACCACCCAAAAGACACTTGTTCTTAAATTTTCTCGACATGCCCAAAATCCAGATCCACAGGCGTGGGTCGCCCAAAAATGGAAATCAAAACCTTTAACCTCAGGCGTAAAACGTCCACTTCTTCGACCACCCCCTCTAACCCAGAAAACAAACCATCCGTTACACGAAGGATTTCGCCAGGCTCAAAGGATACACCAGAAACAGTGCCCACCCCATCGGAATCATCAATCTGATTCAACAAATTTTCCATATCCGCGTCCGACAACGGCTTTGGATCGCTGCGCAAATCTGCACCCAACATGCCAATAACCCTGGGCGCCCGCCGAATGGTATTTAACGCATCTGGCGTAGAAATCATACGTACCAAAACATAACCAGGCAAAATGCGCTCCTCTTGCTGAACCGCATGGCCGCGACGCGTGGCGTGAACCATCTTCTTTAAAACCAAAACATCTTCTAACAGCTCGGCTATGCCTGCCTTAGAGAACTGCACCGACAGATCGGATGCAACCCTGTTTTCACTGCCAGCGGCAACATGAATGACATACCATTTAAAATCTGACATAAGCTATCCTATAATACGAGCCGAAGACTACCCACCACCAATTGATCCACAAAAAACAGAAAAATGGCAAACATGGCCGCAATAATAAAGACTATAATGCTGGTAAACACCACGTCTCGCTGCGTTGGCCAAATAATTCGTCTGGCTTCTTGCATCACTTGATCAAAAAACAAACGTGAAGACTTTAACCATCTTGAGCCCATATGTCATTCATATCTTGTGGCAATCCCTTTTTATACATGATTTCTGACCATCTTGTCAATTTATCCAAAACCACCCCTCACTTACCCAGCCATGCTATGGTGTAAGGTCTGCAACAGATTGGAAAACGTTTCTCTGAACACGCTGCGCGATGTAATCAGATCTACAAAACCATGTTTTTTTTGAAATTCTGCGGTCTGAAACCCTTCTGGTAAGGGTTGGCGCAATGTTTCTTGGATGACGCGCGCCCCCGTAAACCCAATAATGGCGCCGGGCTCTGCAAAGGTGACATCCCCCAATGCGGCAAAGGATGCGGCCACACCGCCTGTGGTGGGGTGTGCCATCAGAATAACAACGGGCAACCGGGACTCTTTGACCATTTGTACAGCGATGATGCTGCGCGGCATTTGCATCAACGACAAAATCCCCTCTTGCATGCGCGCGCCACCAGAGGACGACACAATCAAAAAGCATGCCTTTTTATCCAACGCCATTCTGGCCCCCTGAATCAGGGCTTCGCCCGCAGCCATCCCCATGGATCCCCCAATAAATGCAAAATTAAAACAGGCCACCACCACAGGATTTGTCCCTACCTTGCCCACAGCCAAAGTCACCGCATCGGTTTCTTTGGTCTTTTGGCGGGCATCTTTTAATCGATCCGTGTACTTTTTTTGATCTCGAAAACCCAAAGGATCCAGAGGAACCGTGGGCAAGGGCAAAACCTGATAATATCCATCGTCGAATAAATGGGCCAATCGTTGCGCCACAGGCCATAGGGCGTGATGCCCACAATGGGGGCACATAAACAGGTTATCTTCCAGGTGTTTTTGAAAAATCATTTTTTCACACCCCAAGCAAGACGACCACAGAAATTCTGGAACATCTCGCTTTTTGCCTAAAGATCGAATTTTTGGTGGAATAAAGTGCGTTAACCAACTCATTGATCTTGAACCGTCGTGTTTTTTTCCATCATAACGCGCTCTGGGTCAGGCGCCTAGAGCTCTGGCAGCAAGCCACAGCCCTGCCTTAGGACCCCAAGTTAGTGCGAAAACAAATCATCGGAAAAACCCGCCACATCTGCCACCACTCTGGTGGGTAAAAATCGACAAATGGCTTTGAACAAGTCTTGTCGACCTTCTCTATTCAAACGAACATCCAATTGGGATTTCAAGGCATGCAGATACAGCACATCGGATGCAGCATAATGTTTCTGAGATTCTGTTAATGTTTCGACCCCCCAATCCGAACATTGTTCTGTTTTTGATAAATCTGTCCCCAGCAATTCGCGACACAAGGACGCCAAACCATGGTACTGGGTGTAAGTTCTGACCAAGCGAGATGCAATTTTTGTACAATAAATAGGGCCAGCGCACAATGCATCCAACCCAACATACAAGGATCTGATGTCAAAACGGGCAAAATGAAAGATTTTCTCCACATTAGGGTTGGTCAACATCGCCTTTAACCGAGGGGCGGGCTGTTGATGTTTTGCAATTTGAACCAAATGACAAATGCCATCCCCTTGGCATAATTGCACCAAGCACAAACGATCGCGGCCCGACTCTAGCCCCATGGTTTCGGTATCAATGGCAACCGATCGCTCGAAAACCACGTTGTGGGGTAAATCATCGGCATATAAACGCACATCCAAAGGCTTTTTCATCATGCTTTTTGGTCCACGAATATCTTGCTGCGGTTCTCTTCTCAATGTACCCCTCCTATTCTATTTTGCCCCAGATTACGCCCAGAACCCCTGTGGACGCAACCCGCATGTTATGCTTTCGTTCCAGATGGTGCACAAACGGCTGGGGCAGAACCCCCTGATTTCATCATTTTAATCAATTGATCCGCCCGCTGGGTCCAAACATTTTTTGGAAAATTGTATGTCAACATGGCATAGGTTTTATCTGCCGCCGGCATCATGCCCAACGCCAGCTGAGTCTCGACCAAACGGTATAAAACCTCTGGCATCAGGATGCTGCGTGGCCATTGCTCCATCAATCGTGAAAACTGAATCCACGCGGCCACATGTCGATGATCAAACAAGGACGATTTGGCCACCAACATGCTGTGACAGGCCAAATGTTCGGATATGAACTCTTGTTTGATTTTGGCATCATGGGCATATTCACTGGTGGGAAAACGTCGCAGCACCTCTTTAAAAGCCTCCAGAGCCGATTCTGCCAGCTGCTTGTCCTTGGTCAGCCCCAACATGTCGTTGTAATAGGACAATGCGCGCAGGTAATAGGCATAAGGAAGGCTGGCCGATCCTGGGTGCAGTTCAATAAAAACATCCAAAGTGGCGATGGCTCGGGGGAATTTTTGTGCTTTGAACGCACAATAGGCCGACAGCAACTGGGCCTGACTGGTACAATCGGAATAGGGATGCTGACGCTCGACCTCATCAAAGGCATTGGCTGCCCGCTCATAACTCTTTTTATCCATCAATTCTTTTGCCGCTTGGTACAAATCCTTGGTTGCTTTTTCCTCATAAACTGGGCTTTTAGAGGCGCAACCCGATAAAACCAGCCCAAAGCAGAGCATAAAAAAACCATTGTTCCAAAATTGTCTGTTGTCCACGCACGGAATCCTTTTTTTGATTTTTACCCACCCTAGTTCATACATTAAAATAGCATGTTTCTTGGTGGTAACCATAGCCACACATGGAAACAATCTGGGTGAAAATCCACCGATCTATTTCAATCTGTTTTTAAAACATCGGGTGCAAGGGATTATCTTTATCCCAAAAAAAGAGTACGTTGTTTCTATGCCATCCCCTTACAAAAATACCTATGTCTTTATTTAAAACGTTGTCCAATAAAATGCCTTTAATTTTGTTTGGCCTGATTGCCAGCATTCTTGTCTGTGGGCATATCTTACCCATCGGATTAAAATCTGGTTTATATGCCACCAGTATGTCCATAAAAGGCCTGATTGTTGGGGTTTTACCCATCATTATTTTTGGATTATTATTCAGTGCCGCTGTTTTGATGGCGAAAAAAGCCACTTGGATCGTTGGTCTGATTTTGGGAACGGTCTGTTTATCCACCTTTGTGGCTGTTTTTTTGGCCCGCTTTGTCGGCCTTGGCTTGTATAACATGGACTTATCCCTAAGCCTGCCCCCCGTGACGACCCCCTTAATTCCCCTGTGGAATTGGGAGCTGGATGCTTGGGTTTCCAACAGCATAGTCATGATGAGTGCTGTTTTTTCTGGATTAATGGGCGCCTTTTTCATGCCAGAGCGTGCCCTGATGGTGTCTCGATTTTTAGACCAAGTGGTCGGCATCATTTTAAAAGCATTAACCTTGGTGATTCCCATTTTTGTGGTGGGTTTTGTCATTAAATTACAACATGAAGGGGTCTTCGTCACCATATTGAAAAATTATTCTGTGGTGTTTGCATGCATTGCTGTGGCCCAATTTTCGTACATTTTTTTACTGTATTGGGCGCTGGCCAAGGGGTCTTTTTCAAAAATGTGGGGATTGATTCAAAATATGCTGCCCGCCACCATCAGTGGGTTTACCAGCATGTCCAGTGCGGCCAGTATGCCCTTGTTGATCGAGGGGGTTGAAAAAAACACCACCCACAAGCAATTGGCAAAGGTTACCATCCCTGTTTTGGTCAACATCCACATGATTGGTGAATGCTTTACGGACGTCATTTTGGCCTATGCGGTTTTGAAAACCTATGGGGTGGCCGATCCATCTTGGTCAAGTTATTTGATGTTTTCTGTTTGGTTTTTTGTGGCACGTTTTGCCTGTGCGGGCGTTCCTGGTGGCGGAATATTGGTCATCAAATCTTTACTGCTGACCTATTTTGCCTTTACAGAAGTCATGTTTTCCCTGATTTATGCCCTGTATGTGTTGTTTGACCCTGTTTTAACCGCGGGAAATATCTTAGGCGATGGCGCTCTGGCCCAATGGTTAGACCGTATTGTGACCAAGCGCCCTCATCTGATTTATTCCAAGCAAGACATTGCGCAAATGCAAGAAACACGGAAATAATCACAATATCCAAATGTTCAGGGGATGGGCGTTCAGGGGACGCCATCTCTGGATGAAGAAAACGCGCGCTCTTGGGGGCGCCTAGCTGGATTGACTCTTCTGGACCCTGCTGCTTTATACTGTAAAGAATAAAGTACGAGAAAGGCGTTCGCCCATGGCTCGGCCCACGAATGTTTTGTTATCCCACGATCATTTACTGCATAATATTGCATTAATCCAGCACAGAATCGGGGGAGCCCGCATCATCGCCATGGTCAAGGCCAATGCCTATGGTCACGGCATTCGCTCTGTCGGCAAACGCATCGCCCCCGTCATTCATATGTTTGGTGTGGCATCGCTGGACGAAGCCTTGATCTTGCGCACCATTGGATTGCACACCCCCATTATGTTGGCCGAAGGGGTTTTTGAACCAGAGGAATGGGCCGTTGCTGCACACCATCATTGCGACGTTGTGATTCACCATCAAACCCAAATTCAATGGTTGGATGCCCTGGAACCCCATCAAAGGGTTCGCATTTGGTTAAAAATCAATACCGGCATGAATCGTCTGGGGTTTTCTCCTTGGGACATACCTGAACTGTATCAGCAGTTACGCCACAATCCCCGTATCCAGGGCGACATCGGATTGATGTCTCATTTTGCATCCAGCGAACAGCCGTACTCTGTAAAAACCACACAACAAGCAGCCGCATTTAAAGATATTGTGGGCTCTATACCCCATTTTTCTGGCCCCATCAGTTTATGCAATTCTGGTGGCATTATGAACCGCAATGACGATTTTTACGACTATGTTCGCCCTGGATTATTGATGTATGGTGTCCATCCTTACGATTACGCCATGGGTCAAGATTTTGGCCTGCGCCCTGTGATGACCTTGAAATCCCAGTTGATATCGGTCCATACGGTCAACGCCCATGACACCGTGGGGTATAACGAGAAATATGCCTGCCCTGAACCCATGACCATCGGCATTGTGGCCATTGGATATGGCGATGGGTATCCTCTGACGGCGCGTAATGGCACCCCTGTGGGGGTTAATGACACCATATGCCCCCTGATTGGGCGCGTGTCCATGGATATGCTGGCCGTTGATTTACGGCCCTGCCCCAGGGCCCAGGTTGGGGACAGCGTAACCCTGTGGGGGGAAAACTTGCCCATAGAAACCATTGCAACCTTTACCCAAGAACACAGCCATGCCCTTTTAACAGGATTGCATAACCGGGTCCGGTGTTTTTGGACCGATGACCATGCTGTATCCTAAGGGCGAGACCTATCCAGAGCATTCTGGCCTAATCATCAAACCCTTGATCCTCATCATCACCAGAGTCAACCTGCTCTGTTCCACGGCCCAACATGGCCAAAACATAGGGATTATCCGATGCTTTTTCACTGAAAATAATGGGGTGTTTTTCCTGCAACTTCTTTTCATAGGCATTGACAAATTGCGTTTTCCATTCTCGATCCAACAATTTGGATTTTGAGGATTTTTCATCCGCATCTGCAGATTTTTCTGTGGTGATGTCCGTTAACTCGATGACCACATACCCTTCATTGGTCTTGAAAACAGATGTGACAGGTGGCGGAGTCATTTGCAGCACATACATGGCCATTTCTTGGGAAACATCCTGGGGAATGTTCTCACGCATATTGATGGTGTGCGACGTCATCTCTTTTTTATTGATGTTGATTTCAAATTTTTGCGCCTTTTCCTTGGTCAACTCTTTGACTTTTTCTGTTTTCAGGTGATATTGGGCGGCTGCAAACAGCTCTTTCTGACTCAAAGGACGTGGGCTTTGAATACCCTGTATCTGAATCCAAGCCATTCCACCCATCATAACGGGCAGATTAAAAACATCCCCCTCTTTACCAGAAAAAACACCCTCTAGAATTTTAGACTGAACCTCTTCTGGTAATCGCCATTGCGAGCCATCGGAACGGTGCCAAGAAATGGGTGCAAAATCCAAACCTTTTGCGGAAACGCTGCAGGTGATGGCCCCAACAGGCCATCCTTTTTCTTTGGCCACATCTTGAATCCCTTGACCTGCCCCACTAGAATCTTGGATCAACACCTTTAACTCTTCATTTGTGTACTTTTTGGCTGTGGGCGATGTGGTGGCAAAATTCGGGGTCAGCATCACACAAAATGTACGCATTTCTGGGGCAGAAACCATCCACTTGGGTGGGTTTTCAACCAAGGCATCCGTCTCTTTTTTGGCAATGTTTATATCAGATATGCCAGAATAATCAAAGGCAAAAACCTTGGACCTCCAGGATCGCGTTTGGCGCATGCCCTTTTCTGCGAATGTGGTGTAAAAAGAGGGCAAAAACACATTTCTGGCCAGTGATCGTTTTAAGATCATGCGACCCAGAGCGCGCTGCTCTGCGGCAATCATTTGCAACAAGGTTACTCCATTGTTACGTAAAAAGGCATCCATTTTGGCTTGATCAAAGCGATCTTCTGGGTCTAATAAATTGGGATTGCCTCGAAACAACACGTGGCGTGTGCTTTGCTCTGTCAGAGTAAAATCTTCTGATGATTGCATATCAGAGCCCAAGAAAATCGGGTTTTTTTCGTAAAATGCCTTTAATCGGGGTAAATTAACCTGTCCAGATTCATGCAAAAAGCACATTTTTTCACGCAACGATTTTTTGGCTAGCGTTTCAGAGACCTTGATGCCTTTTTCCTTAACCTCTTGGTCCCACATGGCATCACTTAATACTTTGCGCAACCAGTACCGATCACCATCGGGGGCGGATACCAACATCAATTGGCCATGGGCTTTGGCTTCTCTTATGCTCTCTCTTAACGTATTTTCTTGAAATTTTACCTTTCCAACCGTAATCAGGGGCGATCGAAAGGAAAAAAACCTTAAATCAAAAGAGGTGGAGATATAGGCCAACAGCATGATGCCGATTATCCATTGGCCATATTTAGAATGAGATTTTTCGCGTTCCATCACCATAGGGACGTCCTTTATTTATCTTTAATTTCCAGTATACCGTGGTTTTACAGCCGATCACAAGAAAGGCGGCATCATCAAAATTTGCGCGTCTTTTTACACCCCGAAACCCCTTTTTTCGACCCCTGTTTTCAGGCATACTGCCACCAAAATTGATGCTGACGGTGCCCAACCATTCCCCCATAACCCCTTGGTGGTCCAAACCTTCTGGCATCACCAGACATGTTTTCCACGCATCAACGTTGTGTTCCAGCCATACACTGGCCCACCATTGGATCGAGGGCAAAATAATCCCCTTGATTCCTTTTTCTGTTCAAAAATTACGGCCCAATACGTGGATTTGGTTGCGCGCCAATCAGCAAACAGAGGGCAGAGGTCAAGGAGAGCATAGGTTTTTTTGCCCACCTGGCGGTCTGTACGCCAGCCTGATTTGTTTTTGGCCCCATCTGCCTGTTGTTCCTCCGCTGGCCCTTGTTACGGCTCTGGCCATTGCTGAAAGTGTGTCAGAACAGTGCCAATTGAAATGGGTAAACGATATTTTTCTGGATGACTGCAAATTGGGTGGCATCCTGATTGATCGCCACTGGAGCACGCCTCTGCACACGTGCATCATCAGTTTTGGCCTTAACATCAACACCCCGCATACACGCACGCCCGACCACCGGACCATATCCAGCTGGATGAACAGGACAGGATCCAGTTTGGATTTATCCGCCCTCTTGTGGCGCATCCAAGATCAATTGCAAAAACGATACGGCGCCATCATCCAAAATGGTGGGTTGCTGGGTCCAGAAATATGCAATGCCATTAACGGCCGTTTGCGCGAATGTGGACAAGAGATTCTGTGCACCACAGCATCAGGATCTGTACAGGGCTTATGTCAGGGCGTTTCTGAAGCGGGTCGCCTGATCATTTGCTGTGAAAATGGACCAAAGGAACATGATGTGTTGACGCTTTGCATTTTAAAAAGAACAGGGTATAATGATGATGTAAAGCCGTTGTAGCTCAGTGGTAGAGCGTACCCTTGGTAAGGGTGAGGTCGAGAGTCCGATTCTCTCCAGCGGCACATTTTTTTGGGATGTATTCCTGTTTTTTACAGAAAAAACCATTAGGCAATGTCCTATATAATCCCCCTGTTTTATTCGCATTTTGCAGCGTCATTTTGGATGGTTTTTCAAGGCATGTCCTGTGGCCCTTTTTGATTTATGGCATCAACACAGCCCACTCCATAGGTCCATTCCATATGCTCATGTTCAAAGAAGTAGATTTTTCGCACATGCTCGATTATGATCAAACTATGATATACCGTTGAATCTTTTGACCTTATGAACAGCCCCGCACCATCAGAAAAAGCTAAAAATCTGGATTCCAGGCCTTTTCCAGAAACAGATCGACAAAAAACCTTTCGGGAATGGCGCCAATTTGGGCTGTTTTGTCTGATTGCATTAATCGTTCGCTGTTTGCTGATTACCCCTTGTCGTGTGCCTTCGGGATCCATGTTACCCACACTGCAAGTTGGCGATTTCCCCATTTTATTGAAAACAACCTATGGCTGGTCCAAATACAGCTTTTTGGGTGGCGGATACATCAATTATTTTTCTGGAAAAATTGGCGGAAATAACATGCCCAAACGTGGCGACGTGGTGGTATTCACCTGTCCATACGATACAACTCAGGATTTTATCAAGCGTGTGGTGGGATTACCTGGCGATCGCGTGCAAATGATCAAGGGCATATTTCATCTCAATGGCAAGCCGTTACAATTAAAACTAAAAGAATCTGGTGTAACCCAATATGATGGCAAGCGCACGGTCAGAGGCGACATTTACACGGCCACATTGCCAACCCAAGGGGGAACCGTCCAGTACGATATTTTGAAACAATATGAATTTGGCGAGCCCGATTCAGACAATACTCCTGAGTACCAAATTCCATCGGATCACTTTTTTGTCATTGGCGATAATCCCGATGGATCAGGCGACAGTCGAGAAATGGGGCGTCTTGGGTTTATCCACAAAGATTACCTCTTGGGTCGCCCATTATTCACCTATCTTTCC
Organism: Holosporaceae bacterium; assembly: GCA_964202705.1. Taxonomy (GTDB): domain Bacteria; phylum Pseudomonadota; class Alphaproteobacteria; order Holosporales; family Holosporaceae. The sequence continues at coordinate 2,171 of CAXNJQ010000008.1, read as the reverse complement.
ATCAATCACGAAGACATTTCTTGGTCAAAACCGTGGACATGGCTCTTGTTGCCATTCAAGATTCGTCTGAGTCGTTGCGGGTACCAACGCATTCAACCCATATTTACCCCTGATGCCACAGAATCTGAAAAATCCACCCCTGATGCATCGGAGCAGTCAAATCCGGCTTTAAAACCGCCATCTGAAACCACAACCTGATGCGACCTCGCATATCCAAACGCCTTTCCAATGGCGCAGCCTTCCAAGCCAGGAGATCCATGGATGCCTTGGAGCAGGTTTTGTCCTATACCTTTCAAGATCGGACATTGTTGGAAAAAGCCTTAACCCACCCCAGTGCTGGTGGGTTGCGATTTCAACGCTTGGAATTTTTAGGCGACCGTGTTTTAGGCCTTGTCATTGCCCACTGGTTGTACGAATTATTTCCCGATGATTTCGAAGGTCATTTAACCAAACGCCTGGCCAATATGGTTAATCGCACGGCGTTAAACACCGTCGCCCAATCTTTAAACCTATCCCTGTATATCCTTTCGGATACGGAAATGATGTACCACAGCCGGGTGATGGCCGATTGTTGCGAGGCATTATTGGGGGCGATTTATTTGGATGCAGGGTTGCAAGCAGCCCAAACCCTGATTCGCAGAGTATGGGCACCATTGTTGGACGATCATGCCACATCGCCCGCAACCGACGCCAAATCAGCCTTACAAGAATATCTGCAAGGCCTGAAACATCCCCTGCCCCATTATCATTTGGTTTCGCAAAGTGGACCCAGCCACAGCCCTGTTTTTCACATCCGCCTGGATATCAACCCAACCCAATCCTTTATAGGTACGGGACAGTCCAAACGGGAAGCAGAGCAACGGGCCGCATCCGCCGCGTTGGATTTTTACGGTGCACAAGACATTCGTTGATAGGGGGGGCATCATAACCCCGTTGGCTTTCCTTTTGCGCGCCTCTGCATGACATCGCTGAAAAATCCATGCACCCCACCAGAGGAGTGCATAACGTGATATACCTGATATTGATGCTTGTCGCATCCGGTTGCGCACAACGCCCAGAGCCCCTACTGCCCGCCAAAACTCAAACAACAGGTTCATCAAAATTGCCCAAGACAGGCGCTCAACAGGCTCTTTACCCCCAGTTGCAGGCGTACTCTGATGAATTGGAATCGGATTTTCTGGAAGAAAACGGGTTAAATCCACCCTATGGGGCGTTATTTTCTGCGTCAGGAAATCAATTGCTCTATATCGCGGCCAATCATACAAGCGATCCAAAATCTGAAACCTATGGGTGGATTAATCGGGCGTTTGCCCCATATCAACCAGACTTTGTCATCATCGAAGGCATGGCGGGCACAGAATCACCCAAAACATTGATGGCGTATATCCAAAATCTGCCCCCATCAGCATGCCCAGAAAACCTCTATGCCGCGCGCTGTGCCATCAAAAATCAGGTGCCGTTTATGGGCGCGGAACCAAGCGAAGATACCGTTCTAGATGCACTTTTGGCCACAAAATATACCAAAAAAGACCTTGATTTTCTGTATTGTGTTCAACAAATTGGATATTATTATCGATGTTGCAGCCGATTCAAATCGCTGAATGATCTGCCTGCCGTGTTTGCTTTGTGCGTACAAGATCTGAAAAAACCAGGACTAAGCTTGACCGGTTTTAAACAGTGGTATGAACAAGGATTGAACACGACACTGTCCTATCACACCCTAATGGACCCCAATCATTGCGCACCCCTTAGACATGGAACGCCGTTACAGCAATTGGCCAGTACCGTCAGTGTAATCCGCGATCAACATATCCTTTCTGTCATCCTGAAGGCCATGAAAACACACAAAAAAGTTCTGGTTGTTTATGGTCACAGTCATTTTGTCACCCAAAAAGATGTTTTATGGGCTCATTTTGGTAAACCACGCTATGTCACGCTACAAACAGATTCTGTATCATCCTGATAAGGCACCCCAACAATGCGCACGCATGATTATCCTGATTAATGGATGTGGTTCTTCCGGAAAAACGTCTATCGCAAAGGTCATTCAGCATGAAAGCCAAGACCTTTGGCTGACATTCGGTATTGATACATTCATTGATATGATTCCAGCGGACAGACAAGATGCTTGTTTTACAATGATTCCTGGGGCAAACGAACGCGGCCCCACC
>CAXNJQ010000007.1:0-12364 GCA_964202705.1 Holosporaceae bacterium | reverse complement strand
GTGCCTTGTTTTGGGCTGGTGTGTGTTGTCAATATTTGAAAAAACCAGATCTGGCAAAGGCCTATTATCGGGCTGCATCATCGTGCTCAACCTTTTTGTATGGGCAATTGGCCTGCTGGAAACTGGGCATTCCTGTTAAACCCAATTTTGCCCATCCCGAACCAACCCGAACCGACTGGAAACAGGCCGGACAACAAGAGGCATCCCGCATCATCACAATCTGGCAAGAAAATGGCAACGGTGGTAAAAATGGCGGCAGAAAATCTGGGACCACATCGTCTGTTCCGGCCTATGAAACCACATTATCGTTATGCAGGGATTTGATCGCATTGGCGCAAACACCGGGTGATTATGCTCAAGCTTTAAAACTGATCGGTGTCATTTATCCCGATTATGTGGTGGAATGCGCCAAGGGTATGGCTAAAAATTCCAACACGGTTTTCAAAAAACTGTACCCCATTTTGCAAAGCATAGGCCGTAAGGACCCCGCACTGATTCACAGCATTATTTTGGCCGAATCCTGTTTTCGCCCCAGAGTAATCAGTTGGGTCGGCGCCACAGGTATCATGCAAATCATGCCAGAAACGGCAAAAAAGGCTGCAAAGGATATGGGCATTGCCTTGGATATGAACCGTTTGAAGACGGATTCAGCGTACCAAATTCGTATGGGAACCCATATCATTACCGATTACATGAAAAAAGTCGGGTCCGTGTATGCCCCAGGCATAGCAGCCTATAATGCAGGGGTGCATCGGGCGACACCGTGGATTCAAAACACGCCCAATTTGGGCATTCCCGAAGATGGCATTGTTTGGATGGAAAGCATTCCGTACAAGGAAACCCACCATTATGTTTTGCGTGTTATGGAGTCCTATATCACTTATCGATCCATGATGGGGCAACCCGTTAGGGGGAAAGAGTGGGATCTGTTGCTGCGTGCGCATCCTGAAATGAGAACCGTTGGAAAGGCCTAGTTAAGGCAAGCGTTACATCCATCAGGCCATCAGGTTCATCCCTCTGATTCATCCCTTTGATTCCTCCCCCCTGCCCTCTATTTGCAGAAATAATACACAACCGTAAACAAGCCTTCTGCAAAGCTGCCCCCAGAGGCGGACGATAATCCGTTGACTTGATCGTTTAAATCCGACATGGGCTGATGGGCCGTGGGTTGGGTGGATAAGTCTGTGGGTTCTGCAGAGGCGCTGGCATCTAATGAGCCCGCATAATGGAGGGTGGCCGCCAATTGCAAGGCAACCGTATCGCTCCAGTAATAACGTAAACCAACGCCCATGGACATCTGACTGATTGATGAAAAATCTTTCAAAAATCCTGATTCTGTTGGACGTCCCCCACCAAGGGACACATAACATAGGGCGCGATCATAGCGTGCACCAATTTCAAACACAGAGGCCGTATTTCTGTTGTTCAGAGGACTTGTGCCATAAAAGGGGGGTGCACTTAGACTGGAAAAATCCTGCCCTTGATGATCGGGCATTATGGCACAATGGTATGTGATATCCCCAGATAATGCGGCCAGCCGTGACATCCAAGATTGATCCCCGCTGGACTCTGTTTTCCCATCCTTGCCTTGAAAAGAACCATAGGGATCACCGCCACAAACGGGTATACACAGCACAGCAAAGAGGGCAAAAGCCCAGAAAAAGCAACGTGTAAACCAAAATGACAGCAATAGCCAGGGCATATAAGGCTGATCAAACAAAATAATAATCCTTACCAATTTATCAAATGACAGGGGGCATTCCAAGGGCAACCCCAAAAGCAGAGTATATTCTGCAAAACACTTGCTTTAAAAGCCACAGAATCCTTGGCCCTCTTTTTCCATTGAAAACGCCTGTCAAAATCCTTATAATAGGGTGAATATACACAGCATAGACAATCTTGACGTTCATTTTGGCCTCTCAATCGCCGTCACGGTTTGCTCTGTTAACACAATTGGGACTTCCCTTTGAGGTTTATCCTGCGCACATTGACGAAACCCCCATGGCAAAAGAGCGCCCCACCGCCTATGTCATACGTATGGCCAGAGAAAAAGCTGAAAAGGTTTCCGAACGGTTCTCAGACCAACCCATTTTGGCGGCCGATACCATCGTGGCCGTAGGAACACGTATTTTGCGCAAAGCGGAAAGCGAGCAAGACGTGTATGATCAATTGCATCTGATTTCAGGTCGGCGCCATCGGGTATATACGGCGCTGGCCTTGCGCATGCCATCGGGTGCCTATTATACGCGACTTTGTGTAACCCATGTGGCAGTGAAAGTTTTAGAGCCTCAAGAAATGGCTTTTTTCGTTCAGTCGGGGCAATGGCGCAATGTGGCCGTTTATCGTATAGAGGGCATTATGGGTATGTACATTCGTATGATTCGTGGGCTGTCGTCGACGGTTCAAGGTTTGCCCCTGTGGGATGTGTATACCCTGTTAAAGGGCCATGGGCTATGGAACAACCCATCAGGCCCAAGTCTGACGGCTGGGGAATGATCGGCATGATCTCGGGCATGAGGAGTTTGTTACGCATCATTTGCTGTTTTTGCCTGTTTGTTGGGCAGATCCGAGGGGCGACCTATAGTGCGGTGATTACAGAGCTGAAAACAGGAAGTATTTTGGCACAAAGTTATGCCGACACCCCTGTTTATCCGGCCTCTTTGACCAAATTAATGACGCTGTACCTCTTGTTTCAAGCCTTGGAACAAAAGACAATTGGCATGGATACACCGTTTAAGGTGTCTGCCTTTGCGGCCAGACAGCCCCCATCCAAGTGGGGTTTAAAACCGGGATCTCGCATTTCTGTACGCCAATGCATTTTGGCCCTTTCCGTAAAATCGTGCAATGATGTGGCCCATGTGGTGTCTGAAAACCTGCACGAATCCACAGAATTATTTGTTAAAACCATGAATGCCACGGCATTAAAATTGGGTATGTTGAAAACCGTATTTTACAATCCATCGGGGTGGCACCATCGACTCCAAAAATCAACGGCCTGTGACATGGCGGTTTTAATGCGGGCAATTTGCATCAATTTTCCTCAGTATGCTGGGTTTTTAGGCGTTCCAAGCATGCAAAAAGGCAAGCACGTGGTTCGCAATACCAATAAGTTATTAGGACGTGTGCCGGGATTATATTTGGGGAAAACGGGCTATACCTGTCCATCTGGATACAATTTGGTGACGGTCACCCATCGAAACAACCAGCCCATTGTGGCGGTTGTCATGGGAATGCCGTCTAAAATCCAGCGGGATCAATTGATGGCCTCTTTGATTGAAACCTGTTATAAGGATCCCAGTCGGTTGCATTTGGCCATTTCTAAACCTCTGACCACGCTGTCCAAAACACCACGTTTGGTTTTGGCCTCAAGCAAAAAAAGCCCAAAAAAACAGGGGAAAACAAGGAATAAAAAGAGAAAAAGCAGGCGTATAGCAGCCGTAAGTTTGGCAAAAATACAAACCAAAGCCCCTGGGAAATATGGGTCTAAATCCAGAAAAAAGACTGTAAAACCCATCATCATTTCCCAAAAAATACGGCCTCAACAATCCAAGAAACAAAAGACCCTACGCGAGAGCAGCACCAAGAAACAGCGTACAATAAGGGCACGAAACACCATTACAAGAAAGGCCAAAGGTCTTGGATCCCTTAGAAAGGCCCAAAAAAGACAATCGCTGATCAAACGTGGGCGCCAGAAAAAGCAATCCTCTGCAGCCCTTTAATAGACCATCTTAACGCCGCCCTGCCCATCTTAACGCGGCCCTGCCCGTCACAGGGCATGGGGAATCGTCCAGGCCCCTTCCCAAGATCACAATCCTTTGCCCCCGCCACCCTCAAAATGATCCCCACTGCAGTAAAGGCTGAATAGACTCTGCTGGCCATGATTCCAGGGCTTTTGCACCTTGATCCTTGTACCGTTGGACCAATTCGTTAGTCCTGTTTACGCCCTCTTGAAAAAGGATTTGAATGTGGAAAAGCAAATCCAATTGTTCGGGGGGAAAAGCAACGGCCGCCCAAGATGGGTTTCGTGGCTCAGAGCCCATGGTTCGCCCTGCTTGTTTCAGCAAAGGATGGGCAGAATCTTGCTGGGTGCACACCATGTTTTGAATATCCAAAACCTCATTCCACTGGGTGACAGAACAGGATTGTCGGGTCAGAATCCAGGGTAAAGTGAATTTATTTTGACAAAAATCGTGGCCAAAGTCCCAAGATTCAACGGGCGCAGCATACTCTGCCCCATCATCTTGTAATTGATAAGCCATCCCCATGGCATAACCAAATTGCATCAAGGCGTGAATGACGCTATGACTGGCACCAGAAATCATGGCCGCAGCTTGGGCTGAAACGGCGAACAATTCGGCTGTTTTATACCCGATCATGGTCAAATAATCCTCTTGTTGGATGTCGGATTCCATAGAGCAATCCATCATTTGCCCCTGAACAAGGGGGGTCATCACCCCTTGCACGGTTTCCATCACCCGCCTGTCTTGCAGGGTCAATACGAGGGAAAAAGCTTGGGCAACGTACCAATCGCCACCCAAAATCGCCAAAGTATTGCCATATTGTTTGTGCATACAGGGCCGTTGTCTGCGCATTTGCCCTTGATCCAGCACATCATCGTGCAACAAAGATGCCATATGCAAATATTCTATGATACAGGCCAAACGGTGATGATCGGTCTGTATATTGTGCAACAATTGTGCGGTAAAAAAGATCAACTGGGCACGCAACTCTTTTCCTTTTCCTACCGAAATATCCGCAATGATGGGGTGCGCCCCTTGGGCCTTTGCATTCAAGGTCTGATCAATGTGGCGGCATTCTTGTTGAAAATCGGCCCAAGAGCCGGCGTGCATGGGATGGGAAAACAGAACGGATTTCATTGGATTCTCAAGGAATCATCATCATGGATTCAGCCTAGCCTTTTTTTACCAAGATGCCTACCTGATGGATAGGTTCAGGACGGGCGCCTTGTATCCTTGGGGATTGATGGGTGCTGACAGCCCATGGCTATGCGGTGATGATGAGGGTGCATATAAAAAATGCTAAAATAACAATAAAACCCTGTCTCATTTCGTCAGAGTGTGTCATGATTGCACTATAGTGTTTTTGTTTTTTTTGCTCTCTTGACGCGGTGGTTTTTCGTTTTTACAGCCATCATTGGCATCCTGGGGTATGCTGGCTATTCCTATCGGCAGTTCGCAGCAGGTGTTTTGGGATTGGAATTACGAGAAATTATTGTCTTGGGTCAAAACCGCACAAGCAATCGATCTCTATTTTGGGCTTTGCAAATGGCCAAGGGGAATCATATGTGGGCCCAAAATCTGATGACCATGCATACGCGCCTGGAATCCTTGCCGTGGATAAAATCGGCCTGCGTGCAAAGACGTTTGCCCTGGACACTTGTTGTCCATTTGGTGGAAAAAACACCCATGGCCATTTGGCAAAATGAGGGCAAAAAGTGTGTCATTGATCAGAATGGAAAACCCATTGTGGGGGCTGTACCAAAAAACTTTGGTCACTTGATTGTTATGACGGGAAAAGAGGCGCCAGATCATGCGCGTTCCTTGCTGGACCAATTGCCAAAAATATCCAGTCTTCCCGCCATCAAGGCCGCCTGTTTTTTACGCAGTCAGCGATGGGATTTGTATCTGGAAAACGGCATGCGCATTCAATTGCCAGAAAACAATCGGGGAAAAGCCTTGTTAAAGCTGTTGCGATTTTGGCCCATGCTGCACAATGCCAGTTTAATTGATTTAAGATTTCCAGATGCGTTAATTTTCAAACCAAAGAACCCGTTACCAAGCCCATGAATTTTTTATCCCGATTTTATCAAACTGCCATCGATGTGGGCAGCAGTCAACTGTCCTGTTGGTTGGGTCAAGAAAACGAATCAAAAGTATTGACCGTTTTGGGGGCAGGCCACATTGCATCGCGTGGGTTATGGGGGGGGCAATTGACCGATGTCACAGCATTAGAAGAATCGCTGGTGCGTATCTTATACGATACAGAGCAGCAATCCAAGATTCAAATTCGTCATGCCACACTGGTGTTAAATGGGTCCTTTTTTATCTTTGAGCGCTGTGTTCTAAAGACACCCCTGAGGCAAGGCGTTGTAACGGATGGGGATATTCAAGCCATGACTTCCCAACTGCACCATCCTGAATACCACTGTGCCCAAATCATTCCTCTGGAATTCAAGGTGGATCAGCAAGAAAAAATACGTGATCCCAGGGGCATTGTTGGAAAACAGTTGACGGGTCAGTTTCATGGCATTTGGATGCATAAAGGGCGTTATGACACCCTTGTGTCCTGTTTAAAACGCTGTCAGGTTCAGGTTAAAAATGTTCTTTTTTCTGGATGTGCCAGCGCTTTGTCCTGTCTCAGTGCCGACGAGCGTGAATTGGGAACGCTATTGATTGATTTGGGGGCCAGCACCACAAGCGCCTCTGTTTTTCTAAATGGCTTGTTTATGGATCAAATGACCGTACCTATGGGGGGGCATTTGATTACCCAAGATATTGCCAAGGCTTTTGAAACATCCTTGCTGCATGCAGAGCGTTTGAAAATTCTCCATGGGGCGGCTCTGGTCACCCAAAGCGACCATCATGAAACCATTCCTGTGCCCTTGCTGAACCAGTGGGATACCGATTCAAGCAATCCCGTTCCCCGTTCGGCACTGATTCGATTGATTCAAAATCGGTCGGAAGAAATGCTGGTTTTGTTGAAAAAACAAATGGATGTTTGCCCCTATTCTGGCGCTGTTCAGAGAATTGTTTTAACGGGTGGCGGTGCACAGTTGCCTGGGCTGCGAGAACTGGTGCAAAGGATGTTAAATCGATCGGTGCGCCTTGCCCGCCCCATGGCTCCAGAGAATGCGCCGCGGTATACCTCTGATCTTTCTGGGGTTATTGGTGGGATGATGCATCATGGTTTGCCAAAGGACTCTTTATTGCCCTCTCCTAAAAAAGATTTTGATTTCTTTTCTTGGTTACGAAAAAAAATGTGATATAATTGTAAATCATTAATGAATAATAGAGTTTTTTATGATGGGAAATCACGAAGATCGATCAGATGACTTGATCAATGAAACCAGCCTAGAGCGTATTGTCCCAAGAATTGCGGTCATTGGTGTAGGCGGAGCCGGAGGAAATGCGGTTGACAATATGATTCGATCGGGTTTGCAAGGGGTCTCTTTTTTAGTATGCAATACGGATGCCCAAGCCTTAAGCCAATCTTTGTGCCCTGAAAATCAGCGCATTCGTTTGGGGTTTGGTGTCACCCAAGGGTTGGGTGCAGGGTCGTCGCCAGAGGTGGGCCGTTTGGCCGCCGAGGAAAGCATTCAAGAAGTCATGCGTCATTTAAAGGGCATTCATATGGTCTTTATTACAGCTGGGATGGGGGGAGGAACAGGAACAGGTGCGGGGCCCGTTATTGCAGCTACGGCCAAAGAGCAAGGTATTTTAACCGTGGGCGTGGTGACAAAACCCTTCCATTTTGAAGGAACCCAGCGTATGCGGGCGGCCGACAAAGGCATTGATGTCATTCGCGATTGTGTCGACACCTTGTTGGTCATTCCCAATCAAAATCTATTCCGTTTGGCCACACAAAATACAACCTTTGTCGAGGCCTTTGCCATGGCGGATGATGTGTTGCATTCTGGTGTGCGAACCTTTACGGACCTGATGATCAATCCGGGTTTGGTCAATTGTGACTTTGCCGATATTTGTACGGTTATGCGCAATACTTCGGGTAAAACCATGATGGGAACGGGCGAAGCATCGGGAGAATCTCGTGCCACAGAGGCGGCTGAAAAAGCCATTGGTTGTTTATTGTTGGATGATGTGTCCATCAATGGGGCACAATCGGTATTGATCAACGTTACGGGTGGTCCGGATTTGAAATTGTATGATGTGGACGAGGCCATTGGTCGAATCAAGCAAGAAGTGGATCATGAATTACCTGGGCGCGAATTGGCCCGTATTATTTTTGGTGCAACCTTTGAAAAACATTTAGAGGGTGTGGTGCGTGTATCGGTTGTGGCCACAGGCATTCAGGATCCATCCATTGTTCCGAATTTGGCGGCCGTAACGGCGTCTGTTGCCAACGATGCTTTACTGGGGGATGATCCGTTGTCTGATACATTTTCAACGATGGGTTCGCGCCACAGCAACTATGAATTCGAGGACACAGAATCCTTTTCTTCCTTTGCTTTGAACGAAGAGCCCCAAGAAGCATTTGGGTATAATACGCGCGCATCCGAGGAGTCTGATTTTGGTTACGTTTCAGAGCGTAAAAAAGCCAAGCCTGCACCGACTACTTTTTTGCAACGGTTGATGGGGTTAACGCGGCGAAAAGAGGCGGTACCGTTGTATCCAGAAATGCCTAAACATTCGGACAAGTTTTCGGATAAATTTTCCCAATCTGCATCAGAAGATTTGGAAATCCCGTCATTTTTGAGGCAAAAACCTCCGAAAAAATAGGCTTTTGTGGTGGCAACAATGGGGGAGGCAGTTGAACAGAAATGTCGACCTCTTTGTTGTGGGTATGCTGGGGGGGTATGTTGTGTTGGGATGCCCGTTCGTGCCTGTTGTTGTTCATAACCAACGGATGATGGGCCTCTCAGCGCTGCCCCGTTACATTGGGATTTCTTGCCTGCGCCAACCTTTTACCATATTCAAACCCTATAGAGGGGATCTATTTTTTAGATTTTTGATGAAATTTGGATTTTTTATAAAAACAATAAAAAAACTTGAAAGTCTCTTTTTTTTGTTATAAGATCAAGATGTTAGTGCAAGCTAAATATGATGATAAATGCTAAATAGAATAAGCGGGACGGACTCGGGGGCAGAACCCGACGCCTCCACCAGAGCACAGCAGCGTGGTGTTTTCCGGTGGGGGCGATACAGGATCGACGTACGTAATAAAGGTTTAGGGTTCATTCGCGATTGTTCCGACGTTACCGGGCTATTTTATAAATGCAAACTCTATAAATGCATTGAACAAAACAGCTGCAAACATGACAGGTGTAAACCTTCCTGTAGCAGCCAATTCCATAAGAGCAGCAGCGTAAGCGTTGTTTTTATTGAATTAAAACGTTCGCGGTGTGGGGGCTGACCGGGCAACAGAACTGCCCCCATGATCAACCAGGAAAAAATTATGGATTATATGATTTGGATGGAAAAAAGCAAGCAAGAAGTGGTCAAGCGTGCATTAAAAAAGGCTGCCCAAGACGGTCTGGATGCGCCACATCATTTTTATATTACGTTTAGAACACAGTTTCCTGGCGTTTCTATTCCTTTGACTTTAAACCAGCGTTATCCAGAGGAAATGACCATTGTTTTACAGGATTCCTTTTGGAATTTAAATATTCAAGATGATTATTTTGCTGTTGATTTGATGTTTGATCATAAAAAGAGCACTTTACGCATTCCCTTTTCGTCCCTTTGTTCGTTTATTGATCCCAGTGCTGATTTTGCGTTGCAATTTGATTGGAACAGCGTAACACCGACGTTTTTTGCGGACAATGTCTTGTCTCTGGATCATTTTCGTGCATTACGCCAACAGTAATCATAATGGTATTGGTGGGGGATTCGGTTTATAGCCTTTAAAAGATAACATCTGGATGGTTTTTTTTAACCAGTGGGATTCGGGTGATGCGCCTAGATTTTGAGCAGATTTTAATGAACTTAATTCGGACTGTAACGATCGAATTAAATTTTGAATAGATTCATGGGGTTCGATCTGTTCTGATCGACCTAAAATTTGATTGATCTTGTGGGGTTCAATTGTTTTACCCTGAGTTATTCACAGCTCAAACTTTAAAGACGTGTTGTGATCCGACACCATTTTTTAGAAATTTTTGATCAAATTCTTTTTTGAATAACGCCAAAGCCATATCTCCTGTGCAGTGGCACGGAGCTATAAAATCAATATTTTCATTTTTCAAGCCACTTATGATATTGTTTATATTTGATTTTAAAGATCTCAACAAATGAAAGCCTCCCAGCAACGCGTGTATTTCTTGATTCATAACACATCGGGCTAATCTGGCAATATTTAGTATACCTGTATGACTGCATCCCGTTACAGCAATAATTCCTTTTGAAGTTTTAATGCTTAATACCAGTTCATTGATCCAAAAATTTTTTGATAGGATTAAATGAAATGTGTCATTGATGCGATGATGATTTTTAATACTATGTATTTTATTAATAGGTACAGGCAAACTTTTTTCTAAATGATTATTCCACGTTTTTGGAACATAAACGCTGATGTTTGGATTTTGTTCCAACAGCCAACACGCTCCCCCTTTATGATCCCAATGTTTATGAGAAATAACAAGATAATCAATGGATGCAGGATCAATATTTAATTTTTTAGATTATTCTCCAATATTTGATGTTTAGCACCCGTATCAAATATAATGTTTCCTTTTGGATGCTGAATCACACAAGAAAAACCCCAATCATCTAAAAGTTCAGCTTGATCCAAGTTGTTGTCGTATACAGTTGTAATGATTATCTTGTTTTCTGCATTCATAAGTTATTACCTCCTCTTTGTTGATGGGGAATATAAGCTAGTCTAAAACAGGAATTGATCAAAAGTCTTCAGCATTTTAACGTATTTAAAACTATTAGATTTTAAATCTTGGATTAACTTGTCCTAGTGGGTAAATTTTAAATAGATAGAAAGTCATTTTGCTCTAAAATCTAAAAATATGTTTAGTTTACAATATGTTTGCGTTATAAGAATGTCTAGATTTTTAAAGCTATACAAAGTTTTAATATTTTTCTAAACAGTGAACCTTTAAAAAATTCGCACCCTATTTTTATGAAATTTAACAATAAATTGGTGTTTTATTTTTATAAAACTCAGGAATAGACTAAAAAAAACATCTATTAATTAATTTATTTAAATCAACAAATGTTTTTTTTATAAAAACAAATTACTTCTGGTTTTGTCTTTTTTAAAGTTAAAAGTTTAAACCAATGGATCGAGCAGAATCAGCCAAGGCTTTTACACGACCATGAAATTTATATCCACCACGATCAAAAACAACTTTTTCTAATCCAGCGGCCAAACCACGTTCTGCAATTTTTTTTCCAACCCATTCTGCGGCCAAGCAGTTAGAGCGGGAAGTTAAATCACATTCCTTTTCAATAGAGGATGCCGAAACAATCGTACAATGTTTTGAATCATCTATTATTTGAGCATAAATATATCTGCCGGATCTAAAAACAGACAGTCTGGGCTTTTGAGCAGATCGAACGGCCATTCTTGTTCTATTTTTTCTTCTTTCGCTCGTCGAGCGAATATAGCGAGTATTCATTTCTTATCCTTTAATTTCTTTCTTATATTACTTAGACTTTCCTTCTTTCATTCTCAGGAATTGACCAGGAACACGAACGCCCTTGCCCTTATATGGTTCTGGTGGTCTATATCGAATAATTTCTGAAGCGGTTTGACCAACTTTTTGCTTATTCGCACCTAAAATTTTAAAGGCGGTTGGTTTTTCCATTTGTATCGTAATACCTTCGGGAATTTGATACAAAATATCGTGACTATACCCTAAAGACAGTTTTAAAATAGAATTATTCTGTAAATCTGCTTTATATCCCACACCAACCAGCTCTAATTTTTTCTCAAAACCCTGGGCAACACCCTGCAACATATTAGAAATATTACGGCACAAAGTTCCATACAGGGAAGACGTTTTTTTATCTAGTTCGCTGGTTTTTACACCGCCTTGAACGAGAACATTAATACTTGCCCCATCGACAATCACATCAAATCCATTGGGCAGTGTGTTTTTTAAAACGCCCTTAGACCCAGTGGCTGTAACTTCTTTTTGACCAACCTCAAAAACGACACCTGCTGGAATTTTTAAAGAAATTCGACCAATGCGCGACATAACTACCTCACTGTTAGTAAAATTTTTCCACCCACATGACTTGCTCTAGCTTCTCGGTCAGACAAAACACCCTTGGACGTTGTCAGAATAGCATTTCCCAGTCCATTTCCAACGGGCTTCATATTCCGTATTGAGGAATAGACCTTTATACTTGGCTTAGAAATACGCTTTATTTCGCGAATCACAGGATTTCCAGAGAAATACTTGATATGGACTTTCAAAGCTTTTGTAAGGGTGTTGGGATTTTCCAAATCGAATCCCCGTATATAACCCTCTCTCAACAATGTTTCTAATATTTGCTCTTTTAATTTAGAATGAGGAACAACAGCAAAAGGCTTGCTTCTCATTTGAGCATTTCGAATACGGGAGATCATGTCTCCCACTGGATCTGTAAACATTTTTTCTCCTACCAACTAGATCGACGAATACCAGGCAGAAAAGCGTGAACCGCCATTT
>CAXNJQ010000006.1:0-12919 GCA_964202705.1 Holosporaceae bacterium | reverse complement strand
AGAGATAAGGGCACACCAAGATGGTTGTTCAGACTGCTGCGGGATGGGCTGGTTAACCCTTGAGGGGATAAAACATGGGCCAATCCATCCTTTACACTGGTTTTTCCCACACTGCCCGTCAGCGCCAAAACCGACCCTTGAAAGCGAGATCTGGCGGCGACCGCCAATTGTGTTAAGGCTTGCAATGTATCGGGTACCGCCACCGTGGGATAGGCCGGATCCGTGGATAACGCCCCAATATCATCCACCACGACGGCACAGGCCCCCAAAGCCCAAGCATCCTGTATAAAGTCATGACCGTTCATTTTGGGGCCACGCAACGCGATGAATAAATCGCCTGGCTGTAAGGTGCGTGTATCAATAGATATACCCGTGGCATTCCAATGGGTATGGCCTTCACCTTTGACGATGGTTACCACATCAGATCCTGTCCATAACCTAGGGGGCAAAAAATTCGGCATCAGGATGTATCCATGGGGGATTTGATTGGATCATACCAAAAACTCGTCTAGATAAAAAGGAGGTTTAAAAGATGGTTAAATCGCCCTATCCCCATGGTTCATCTATGCAACAAATAGATTAAAAAACAGATTAAAATTTCCCATCCGACATCCGTGAATCTTTGGCCGCCATACCAGGCATTTTATGGAATAACTCCAGGGTATTCTGCACCGTGGCGTTGGCAATATCCGTTAAAGAACATCCACGCAATGCAGCCATGGCTTTTGCCGTTTCCATCATATAGGCGGGCTCGTTATCCTTTCCTCTATACGGGGTGGGTGCCAACCATGGGGCATCCGTTTCCACCAACAGGGCCGACAGGGGCAATTGTGTGGCCAGTTTATGCACATCAGGGGCATTTTTAAAGGTCACAATACCAGAAAGACTGACTTTCCATCCCCAATCGATGGCCTCTTTGGCACAATCTACGGATCCTGTAAAGCAATGCAAAACCCCTTTGACCGTTTTGCCACCCGATGCGGCCCGCACATCACGCATGATGGACAGAAAATCCTGATCACTGTTTCGTGTGTGCACCACCAACGGCAATTGGGTTTCTATGGCCATACGAATGTGGTGACGAAAACAACGTTCTTGCTGATCCATGGGCGGTGATGATTCTTGAGCATCCAGGCCTGTTTCCCCAATGCCCACAATTTTGGGATGCTGAAGGCCTTCTTGTAACCATTGCTCTATGTCCTGTTCGGGTAACGTGTGAATTTCCCGAGGATGCAGGCCAACCGTACCATACACACCATCATATTGATTGACTATGGGCAGCAAAGCCTTAAAGGTAATGGGAGAAGTGGAAATGCTGATCCATTGATGAATGCCACAGGATTTGGATCGATCCAGCACGCTGTCAATATCTGAAAAACGATCTAAATGGCAATGGCTGTCGATCAAATACATGGATAAGGGGGCTAGCGGCATTTGGGCACCAGAATACCTAATTTTCCCACGCTCTGCTAGATACCCCAGGAAGAGGGGGGCGCTGGATGCCTGGCGTGCCTTTGGACATTCCTGGCAGCCCCATCTTCGTTCCCACTATAGTCATGCCCACTATAGGGAAAAGGAATCCCCACACCCACATGAATTACTGGCCTTTGGATTGATAATCACAAAATGCGATGACATCATCTCTTCTTGATAATCAATGGTGGATCCCCCAATAAAATGCAACGACAAGGGGTCTGTCACGACGCTGCTGTTATGCTGGGTGAACAGCACATCTTTTTCCGATGCCACTGGTTCCATGGTAAACACGTACCGCATGCCTGAACAGCCACCACCTTTGACCTGAACCCGCAAAACCCCTTCCGTTTCGGAAATCTTTTGGGCAGCTTTTGGGGTCAGATACAGGACCTCACTTGTCATAAAATCTCTTTTGGGCCAGTTGTTTTTTCATCCTAGCATAGTTCCAGCCTATGAATACCTATTTTCTATACCCATTCAGCTGTTTTCTTGCAAATCAATGGACGGCATAGTTGACGGCATATTTTTTAACATATGCGTCATATACATTTCTAAAAAGGGCAGAGCATGATTGGAAAAAACATCCCATGCTTTGGTCAGTTGTACCGCATCGCCAGAAAGAATGGATTGCTCTAAAGGTATGCATGCGTTTTCCATGGTTTCATCGGGATAAAACTTCAAAACACGGCGTACTTCGTTTAATGCATCTTGGGCTTGATGAGATTTTTGAACCCAAATGCGGTCCAGAATGTCGTCACCACTGTGGGCAACTTCTTGTTCGATGCGGTCATAGGTGACATGGCGTGCGGCATTGATATGCAGCATTTCCTGTTTTCCACTGGATGCATCTTCGGCCATGACGCACAGCAAGCCGTCAGTATCCAGAGATAGGGTGATTTTAATCTTGGCTTGACCTTTGGGCAGCGGTTCTATGCCCGATAAATGAAAAACCCCCAAGGATTGGCACCCAGAGACCATATCGCGTTCGCCCTGCAGCACATGAATTTTAATGGATGTTTGTCCATCTTGCTGGGTCGTAAAAAACAACTCTTTTTCAGCCGGCAACGGTGCATTGCGTGGAATCAGACGCTCTATGACTCCGCCAAAAGTCTCTATGCCTAGGGATAATGGATTGACATCGAGCAGCAAAAAAGATGATTCATGAATCAAATTATAGGCATAATTTGCGGCACCACAGGCCACGGCTGTTTCAGGATTTAACAGGGTGCTGGCAGGACGTCCCAAAAATTCCGTAATTTTATCCGTTACAAAGGTGCCATGGGTTGAACCCCCCACCAAAAACACTTGGCATAAATCATCGCAAGACATATCCAATTGATCGCAGGTTTCTTGACATACCGTTAACGTGGATTCGATCAGCGGATCGACCACTTTTTTCCAGGAATCATTGCCATAAATGGATGACAACTCACGCCCAGATTCCTTCAGAGTGCGGGCTTTTTCTGCGCCCATGGGGTCATCAGGAAACCACGCATGGCCCAAGGCATAATCCACATCATCGCCCCCCAAGGTGGCATGTCCTCCTGTACCCAAAACACGAAATAGCCCTTGTTTTAAACTGAGAATAGAAAAATCAAAGGTTCCTCCACCCAGATCATACACCCCGTACAAACCATCTGTTTCTATGTCATGACACAGGGCGGCGGCGGTGGGTTCGCTTAATAATCTCAAAACCTTCCAACCGGCCGTACAGGCCGCATGTTTGATGATTTGACGACGGCTCTCGTCAAAATAGGCTGGAACCGTCACCACGGCTTCTGGAATATCGTATCCCAAATAATGGATCAGGTGCTTTTTGATGCCTAAAAACAGATCCACGGCCACTTGAAAAGGACTGCGCCCGTTAAAACATTCATCCATGATGGGGTCGTAGGCCGAGGAATCCAACCAACGCTTGATGGATCGAATTTCCTGGACACCTTTGGCAGCATCGCCCACCAAAACCTGATCACCCACATAGGCCACAATGGAGGGAATCAGGGGGCCAATCATTTGGGGTTTTCGGGCCTGTTGACACAATGCCACACCACAAAATGTGGTTCCAAAATCAATGCCAACGGCCTGGGTTATGGTGCTGCGATGAACACTATCTTCTTCCTGAATATCAACGAACATATCCATAACTCCTCAATAACACCATGCGATTCTTGGTTATCAGCTTACACAGGATGGCCCTATTTGACCAGACATGGAGGTCATCATGCCATGAAACCGTGCCCCCCCTGTGTGCATAGGGGGGGGGCAAGCACGATGGTCAAAGCTCTTTGATGTGGTTTGCCAAAAAAACCATGCTTTTGAATAGACAAAATTCAAACAAAAATTCAAACAACAGTTCTGATAAAAATTCCAATAAGAGTTCCATCCTATTCGAAAAAGCAGGCCATGATCGTTGCAGTCATCCCGCAGACCCTTTTAAAGCAGAGCATGGAAAACCAGGAAGTGATGGGCAAGGGGAAAAAAAGATACCAACGAATGTTGCGGTGCACAAACGACGATGTCCTGGCGGGGGCGACGGGGCTCGAACCCGCGACCTCCGGCGTGACAGACCAGCACTCTAACCAGCTGAGCTACGCCCCCGTCTAATCTCTTTAATTTTGACCCACTTTGTTCTGGGCGTCAAGCGCCTTTTGTTAAAAACTTTTTCACCCCAAAGGCTGGCCAATGGTGATACACTGGTTCATCTGTTTTAACGAGAAAATCAATGGTGTTCAAAGAATCAAACACCCCATCCATGGGCACTGGTTTTTGCCCCTTGGTCATTTGTGGGAGCGCGCACAAAGAAGGCAATACCATGCACACGGTCCAAGATATATTGGGCGATGTCCCCATGGTGCATTTGTGTGAACGAAATATTGGACCCTATCATTATGAAAGTGCCCACGAAGAAGACGATTTTCTGCCTCTGATTCGTCTGCTGGTCAACCACAACCCCTTGGTTTTTGCCACACCTGTGTATTGGTATTGCATGAGCGGACGCATGAAAACCTTTTGGGATCGGGTCACAGATTTATTGTATCACCACAAAGAGCTGTCCAACCAGTTGCGAGGCAAAACGGCCGCTGTGATGGTTTCGTCTAGCAGCGGCAAGCCCGATGGCTTTGAAATGCCTTTGGAAAAAACCTTTGCCTATTTAAAAATGAATTATGCGGGCTGTTGGGATTATGTTTTCCCCATGGAAAAACATCGCATCCACAACGAACACCAAAAAGCCCTTGCTCTGGCCCAATGGGCATCATTGAAACAACAGCCCCTGGATTTAAACGGGATTCATTGACATAAAAGGTACAATAAAACGGAAAAAGCCAAGTAATAATTAGCTAAAAAAAGCGTTAACCTTTTAACAAACATTTCCATATACTGTTTTATAGAGCAAACAAACTAATAAAATGGAGATTAAAAATGAAACATTGTTTATTTGGTGGCGCTTTTGACGCAGCCCACAGTCAACACCACGGTAACGCCCATTGTCACGAGACAGGCCATCACCATGGTCATCACGGTTCACACCACCACAACCATCATCACCATCACAGAGCAATCAATCTGTTCATGGAAATCGTTGGTCCAAAATGGCGTCAGATAGAACGTGTCATGGGTCAATTGCATTGCCCAGAACTCAGCCACACCCAATTGCAAGTCATTCGCGCAGAGGTTTGCTTGTTGTGTGCCAACAAGGACCACAAGCACAGCGTCAAGCACGCTTTGCACCACTTTTATCATGAATTTGGCGCCCACCATGTGGCCATGCACAATCCTTATGTGCAGTTCGGTCCCATTGTGGCACGAAAAATCATGCAATTAAAATTGGAATTGTGCAGATTAAAAACAAAAACCATCCACAAAGCCGATTCCATGCATCAAATTGCATTGTTCAAAGAATCCTTCTTGTTGGCCTATGACTGCTTGGGCAGCAAAATGAGCGCATTGCATTCTGCCGATTTGACCGTCAATGAACTAGAGCACATCAAGCATCAAGTCGAAAAAGTATCGCAAGTCATTTGCCACAGCAAAGATGCTTTTTACAGTTGCGTCGGTGGATTTGGTAAGCACATCGACCCCAGCGTCATTGCCATGGCCGAAGGGTTAAAAATGCAATGGCATGCCTTAAAAGAAATGTTGCATCACAAAGAAAGGGAAATTGCACGCGCCTAATGGTACGCGCATACTGGCTCTTGCCTGGGGTCTTTTGACCTCTGGTGCCAGAGCCTAACCAGGAAAAAGCCATTTAATCAATTAGAAATCATAAGGCTGTAAAAACATGTCAAAAGATCATCAGACAGAACAAAAAACACCCATTGATGCATCTGAAACCGTAAAAGCCAATCCAGACATAAAAACACCCCCCCATCTTGACATTCAAAAAATTAACGAACTGGTTCGTGTTTTTATCATTTTTGTTAAATTGAGTATTATTTTAATAGCACTTAGTCTTCTTAGTTTTATAGGTGTTTTAGTAACCACGTTGAGCGTGTCAAGTAGAATGTTCAGCACGTCCTCTGTAATCAGCACGTCCCCTGTAACATCATCTTCCATCGCAACGTAATTCAGGTATGATCAATAAAAGGGTGCTGTTGGCCACAAAGGTTCATCGCCATCACCCATAGGACAAAAATCATCACAATACAGGGTTATGGCTAAAAAGAAGAAATCAGCGGGTAAAAGAGCAAAAAAACCATCCTGGCACCCTAAAATCATTGGATTTTTGGGTCTATTCGGCCTTGTTTTGGCGGCATATTGTTATTTCAGTCCCCAATCCAGTTCCATTCCCATTGTCGCGGGCAGAAATTACCCAAAACGCACACGTGGACTTCCCGTAAAGCAAACCACTTATGCCGTGTATGACCGTTTGGCTGGACAATCGAAACACGATGCCACACGGTTGTTGCCCCCCGATGAAGTTCCAGATTGGAATCCTGTAGAGTCGGAGGAAAAACCAGCCGCTGCCCCTGTTCAAATCAGCAACACGCCTGCACATCATCAAAGCGCGAATGCTGCTGGGGCCGGTTCTGCAGAAAAATCCCCACCCACGGATAAAAAAGTCAGCTCAAAGCCCGTCATGTCTGCAAAGCCAACGCCCGTTTTGAAACCAACGGGAAAGTCCCAGCCCCCTGTTGCCAGTAAAAAGAATGGGGGTAAACATGATGCAACCAAACCTACAAAACCAACGGGCAACAGCCTGCGCTTGCAAATCGGAGCCATTCAATCAGAGGCAGAAAAAGCCGAAAAAATCATTCAAAATATACGGAAAAAAGGCCGCATCCCACCCCATATGCGCCCCATGATTCAAAAAGCAACCGTCAAAGGAAAAACCCTGTATCGTGTTATTTTGGTTGGCCATTGTTCTGAAAAAATCTTGAAGGAATACAGGCGCTATTTAAAATAGGCGCACATCGTTTTTGCTCCCCCAGCGCCTCTTTGATTGCGCGCCATTCTGGACGACCATCGCCACTCTGCCCACGGTATCCCATAGCCTGTGCCCACGGTCAGCTGTCGTCATCAGCGTGCTCTGGCATTTTGCATCCCAATGCCATATCGGCCGCATTCCACCCACGGTATTCCAGAGCCCGCTTGATTTTCCCAGCCTTTTCAAAGGCCATATCCGATGCGGCCTTTGTCATGGCTTGATACAATTGGACATCGGAAAACGTGGCCCATGGGTCATGATCAGAATCACTGTGTTCGATGTGTAATAATGGCGATTTTACCGATCGAGGTGTGATGCCATGGGTGATGTTGTGTTCCCACTGGACTTGTCGACGGCGTGCGGTTTCCCCCAGAGCCGCCTGCATGGATAGGGTCGTTTTGTCCGCATATAAAATCACATGACCACGCACATGACGTGCAGCCCGGCCCATGGTTTGAATCAGAGATGTTTTGGATCTCAAATATCCTTCTTTATCCGCATCCAAAATGGCCACCAGTTGGCATTCAGGGATATCCAGACCTTCGCGCAGCAAGTTAATGCCCACCAAAATGTCAAAAATCCCTTTGCGTAAATCCGCAATCAGCGCAATGCGTTCCAAGGTATCAATATCGGCATGCATGTAACGCGCCTTGAATCCACCCTCTGTAAAATATTCAGACAACTGTTCGGCCATGCGTTTGGTTAATGTGGTGACCAATATACGGCCCCCTTGGGCCATGGTTTTTTCAATTTCAGAACGCAAGTGTTCCATTTGATTGTGACTGGGATGGATGGTGTACTCTGGGTCCAACAATCCTGTTGGCCGAATGATTTGTTCCACAATGGATTCCGATTGTTCCAGTTCCCAGGGCCCAGGTGTGGCGGATACAAACAGGGTAGTGGGACGCAAAACATCCCATTCTTCAAATTTTAAAGGACGATTGTGGCAGCACGATGGCAAGCGAAATCCATAATGGGCCAGGGTGTTTTTACGCGTCTGGTCGGCCAGATACATGCCGCGCAATTGGGGAATGGCGACATGACTTTCATCGGCAATGAACAGGGCATTTTGGGGTAAATATTCAAACAGGGTGGGGGGCGGTTTACCAAAAGGTCTGCCCGTTAAATAGCACGAATAATTTTCAATGCCTGCACATATTCCTGTGGTTCGCAATGTTTCTAGGTCATAGGTTACCCGTTCTTGCAAACGTTGGGCTTCGATCAGTCGATTTTCCTCGCGTAATTGGGCTATGCGCTGGGCCAATTCCTTTTCAATATGAATGATGGCTTGTTGTACGGTGGGGCCTGGGGTAACAAAGTGGTTATTGGGATAAATGGTGACGTCATCCAATGCCGCCATTTTTCCACCGGTCAATACATCCATTTCATGAATGCTTTCAATCTGTGATCCAAAAAAGGAAAAGCTCCAGGCGCGATCTTCATAGTGGGCGGGGAAAACGTCTACGCGATCGCCACGAACGCGAAAGGATCCCCGTTTGAAATCCATGTCGTTGCGTTTGTATTGCAAATCCGACAATTGGCGTAAAAACCCCATCAATGGCACGTGTTGATCCCGAACAATGGGTACGGCCAACCCTTGATAGGATTCAATGGCGCCCAATCCATAAATGCACGATACGCTGGCCACCACCACCACATCTTGACGCTCTAGCAGGGCGCGCGTGGCACTGTGGCGCATGCGTTCGATTTGTTCGTTAATGGTGGCTTCTTTTTCAATATAGGTGTTGCTGCTGGGCATATAGGCTTCTGGACGGTAATAATCATAATACGATACGAAATATTCCACCGCATTATGGGGGAAAAATGTTTTCATTTCTCCGTACAGTTGGGCGGCCAGCGTTTTGTTCGGTGCCAAAATCAATGTGGTGCGTTGAACGTTTTGGATGACATTGGCCATGGTAAAGGTCTTTCCAGATCCTGTAACGCCAAGTAAAACTTGGTTTTTTTCACCATTTTTTATGCCCGATGTCAGGGCTGAAATGGCATTTTCTTGATCACCTGCCGGTTGAAAAGGGGCATGCAATTGAAAAACGCCTGGACGACGCTGTATGGTTTTGCCATACCCTCTGAAAAGTTCTAAACAATCGGTCATTATGATCTGTTATGCCCCGCCTGAATACTGTGACCCATTACAGGGTACCACACAGTGGTTCTGCGGGGCCACGGGGCCCAGAAGAGGAGAATGGCCTCATTTCTGGATGGCTTGTGGTGGGGCTTATGGTTATGTGTTTGGAATGTTTTTTGAAAATGGAGAAATACTGGCAATGCTGGGATGAACGGAAATCACATTGCTTGGCGACTGATTTTGTTTGTTGGGTTCGCGCAAAACATAACCCCGGCCCCAAATGGTTTCGATATATTCGCGACCCACTGGACCCAAAATATCCTGCAGCTTTCGGCGAATTTTACACATAAAGACATCGATGATCTTTTCTTCTGGTTCATCCATGCCGCTGTAAAGACGGTTTAGAAAGTTGTTTTTGGTCACGGTTGCCCCTTTACGCACCAACAAAAATTCTAAAATTTGATACTCTTTACCCGTTAATTGTAAGGGACGACCAGCCACTTCGATATGCTGAGTATCCAGATTCAGTTGTATTTCACCCACACGAATAATGGCAGATGAATGGCCCTCTGCCCGTCGGGCCAGAGCCTTGATGCGCACGATTAATTCTTCGCTGGCAAAGGGTTTGGTCATATAATCATCGGCACCAAACCCCAGTGCTTTGACCTTGTCTTGAATGGATTGGAACCCAGATAACACCAAAATCGGAGAGCTGATGGCCGAATCGCGTAATTTTTGCAACAATTCATGACCATTCATATCTGGCAAACCAATATCCAGAACAATGACGTCATAATCGTAAATTTTACCAATTTGAAAAGCTTCCTCTCCTGTTGTAATGCAGTCGCAGAACAGATTTTCATCGCGTAAAAAGCGGGTAATCAGCTCTCCAGTGACTTGATCGTCTTCAACCAAAAGAATTTTCATTTTTGTTTCCTTAGTAAGTGTTATCTATGTTATAGCAAACGAATTATTTCAAAAGGTTTAATATAATCCTGATGCTTTTTTTTAAACGCATTCTATGATCAGGTCAATATGTTTAAAATGCACTTTTTTGTATTTCTTTCTGCACAACCCATTGTTTTGTATGGGTTTTTTACGTTTTGGTTTGTTTTCGTTTAAATGTACGTTGTTTTAAGTTTTTTTGCAACATTTTATTTTTTTCATAAAGGACTTTAACTTGAAAAATGACGCCCTTTAATTTCCTGAATTTCTTAATTTTGCGCCAGTTGTATAAAAAATCAAAAGAATGGCCCATTATAAAAAGAAAGGAGAGGAATAAGGGCATTTTGGTCTCATTTTGCGTTGACAAGAGGGGTGTAGATGATTTATATTCTTGAAGTAGATTGCCCGAGTAGCTCAGTTGGTAGAGCAAAGGTCTGAAAAACCTTGTGTCGCTGGTTCGATTCCGGCCTCGGGCACGAAAACCTGACTTTATTTAAATCAATAGTATTATTTTTGCACATAGCCTGTGGGAAAAATATAGAATACATTTATTTGTATATTTTGTTAAAAAATAATTTCACTTCTTTGTAAACAAACCCCGAAATCCTAAAAATGGTACCCAGAACTCTTAATGGGTTTTTCAAAATCGTTCTGGATTCGAAAGTTTTTATAAAACAGAGTATAATGGGGTATAATTTTTTTAGACAAATCGTGCTGATGCCCATAACGCCGATGAAAAATGCTGCTTTAAAAGGGGGGTGGTGTTCCCTTTTTCTCTTGCTGTCATGTCCTATTTTTTGTGATTCTAAAGCCACCCAAAAACCAGAAATGGTAAAAAAAGTGACGAATGATCGGTCCCAATTAAGCAATAGGTCAGAAGCCCAGTTAATGACCTTTTTGCTGCGCTGTATGAACATCATTCAAAAGCATTATGTTGACCCTATTGATCAAGAAGCATTGGTCAACGGAGCCATAACAGGGATGTGTTATGCCGCTGACCCCCACTCTTTGTTTTTCAGCGAAAAGGAATGCGCCCGTTTGCAAGAACAGTACAAAGGGGCTTTTGGTGGCATCGGCGTGGTGATGAATGTGGATCGTTTAGGTCGAATGCAAATTGTATCCTGTCTGGATTATTCACCAGCAGCCACAGCAGGTATTTTATCGGGGGATGTGATTATTGCGGTGGATGATGTGATTTTGAGCCCATCGGATGGATTTTCCAAGGTTTCTGAACGCATGCGCGGCAAGCCAGGCACCACTGTCAAATTAACCATAGAACGTAAAGGCCAGTCCAGACGACTGAATTTCAAGATAAAACGCACCAATATCATATCCGGTCTTTCTGTCAAACATCATGTGGCCAATGGTATCGCCATTATTCGTATGGCCAGTTTTGATGATCAAACCCCAGATTTGTTGAAAAAAGTCATTGTAGACACCCAAAAAACATTAAAAAACACCCTGAAAGGGTATGTGATTGATCTGCGAAGAAATTCAGGGGGCATGTTTGATTCGGCCATTAAATGCTGTCAGTTGTTCATTGATAAGGGCATTTTGGTGCGTTCCAAGGGGCGCCCTGAAATGCCAGAAGAGGTGGTTTACGCTGTACCAGGATTGGCCATTGTGCACCACCACACCCCCGTGGTTCTTTTGATTGATGAGGGGACGGCTTCGGCTGCAGAAATTATGGTGGGTGCATTACAAGATCACAAAAAAGCCATTGTTCTGGGGGTTTGCTCCTATGGCAAAGGGTCCACCCAAGAGGTTATTCCATTGGGTGATCATGCTGGCGCCATAAAGTTAACCATATCCCGTTGGTATACGCCCTTAACCCAAAGACCTATTCAGGCTAAAGGCATTGTTCCTGATATTATTATAGAGCAAATACAATCGGTACAATCCTTGCAAAACAATGATTTGGTGGTCAGAGAACGCAATGTGTCTGGAACGTTGATTCCTAAAATACTGTCCAATGCTGCCCCTGCACCATCCCATCAACCCGAAGGTGCCACGGGTCAAGAGGCTGCTGTGCCATCGGATGACACTCTGGATCAAAATCAGAATCCAGCATCTCAGAGTGGGAAAAAAGCCGAAACCCCCTATGATCATCAAATGACACGTGCCATAGAATTGGTTTCAGCCATCCATCTGCTGCATCAAAGGCATTTTTTTGATCCATCAAACCTGAAAAAAGGGGCTCAGGGGACTGTTCAGCCGAATAAACCTAACGACTCAGCTGATTTGAATGTTGAAAAAGCAGAAACAAATCCCCCATCATAAAAGGTCCAGATTGTGTAATGGCAGAGTCTGTAAGGGGCTTTGCCTTATCCAAATGGATCTTACCGGACTTTTCAGGGGGAAAACCAGATGAAAAAAACCACTCCGATCCAAATCCATAAGGCTGAAGGTCCAGGCCATGAAGGCGTTGCTCGTTTTAAAATCAACGGGGTGCAAGAACAGGTGAACAAGTCAGCAGATCTGCCTTCGGCTTAGTCCCCGTTATGAAATCTTGTCAACAACTGTAACAGACCTTCACAATTGACAGCTTTGACCTTTGGGTGCTCGTAATCATCGGCTTGTTGGCTGACAGAAACAGGCAAGCATCCTGCGTGATGGGCGCACATCATATCCACAACGGAATCTCCAACGAACCAGATGTTACGGGACGCCGACAGATTCTTTTGCGCCAATGCGTGCAGCAGAGGTGTGGGCGATGGTTTGTCTTCTGGCGTATCCCCAGATCCAATGGCACAATAAAACACATGGCATAAATTCAAATGTTTGATTTCTTTGCGCAGTCGATGGCCGCCCTTGTTGCTGACAATGGCCATAGGAATGTTTTGACGATGCAACCATGTTACAACGGCGTGGGCGTGCGGCATCAACATCAATTCAAGATGGGTTGCGTGTTTAAAAAACACAGATTCTGCTGCGCTGATATCGGATGGAGCAACAATGCTGGAAAGAAAAGATCGAATGGTTAGGGA
>CAXNJQ010000005.1:0-15431 GCA_964202705.1 Holosporaceae bacterium | reverse complement strand
AGATCCGCACTCTCAAGATCCAGAATCTCAAGATCCCCCATACATCCAAGGTCCGGAATCAGAAGATCCGCACTCTCAAGATCCCCAAGACCCGGAATCTGATTGGTTGGATTCCCATGCAAACCAGGATATCCGGACCAATGGGAGTGGTCCAGGCATGGCAAAAAAATCGGATGGCAAAAACAACCATGTTCTGCCTCCTTTGCGTGCCCTGCTGATTCGATCAGAAAGCGGCCCATTAAACCTGAAACACGATGCACGATTGGCGGAAAACAAGGGGCTAGTCAAGGCGTTGGGATGGGATTTAATCCAGGCCCATGTCTGTCGTTTACGGCGCTCTGCCCACCCTGCAACCTTTTTAGGCAAGGGATGGGTCGAACGCATTACTGCAGCCATCAAGGCCGACGACATCCAAATTGTGATTATGGATCCTGATCTGACATCGATTCAACAGAGGGTTCTGGAAAAAACATGGAAATGTGACGTCTTGGACCGCACCGCATTAATTTTGCGTATTTTTCAACAACGTGCCCGCACGGCTGCAGGACAATTGCAGGTCAAGCTGGCTTCTCTGTTGTATCAAAAAAGCCGGCTGGTCAGGGCCTGGACCCACTTGGAACGTCAACGCGGTGGTTTTGGATTTTTGGGTGGTCCTGGGGAATCCCAGCTGGAATTGGACCGTCGGATTCTAGAAAATCAAACGCTAAAAGTTAAAAAGCAACTAGAGCAAGTCCGTAAAACCCGGGCTTTACACCGAAAATCTAGACAGGGTTTCCCCACGGTGGCATTGGTTGGATACACCAATACTGGAAAATCCACCCTGTTTCGGACTTTGACAGGCAGCGATGTGTTTTGTGCCGACATGCCTTTTGCTACACTGGACCCCACGGTTCGTAAAATTTGGTTGCCCTCTGGGCGATTTGCCATGCTGACCGACACGGTGGGTTTTATCTCTGAATTGCCTTCTTTTTTGAAACTGGCGTTTCAGGCCACACTAGAGGAAATTCACCAGGCCGATCTGATCATTCATGTCAGGGATATGGCGTGCATTACCAGTACTTTTCAAAAAGAAGATGTTTTAACCCTGCTGCGTGATTTAAAATGCACCCAACCGATTATAGAAGTGTGGAATAAGGCCGATCTGGTTCCCCATGAGCAGAAGGAAGATAGGCATGGATTGTGGATCAGTGCCACTGAAAAAATAGGCATTGCACATCTTTTGAATGCCATAGACCTGGCCATTGATCCCAAAAATAAAGACCTTGATGGTATGGAAAGCGTGGACTTGGAATCCATCTAGATAGGACAGGTGAAAATATTTTACAGATAAAGAGGGCTTGTCACAGAAAGTTCTGCTAACAGCTGTCCCAGAAGACCCATTTTCAAGAACATATCGTGGGGGATCATTAGAATTTTACCCATGCTCGTGTTCATAATTTTTTTACGATCATGGGATTAAAGTCTAAAAATACTGCTGAAAAATTTTTATCATGTTGAAAATACTGCTATTCATTGCTTTTTTGGGTTGGGGCAATGCATCTGAAACTCTAGCGATGATGGACACGGATGATGAAATGACCAGATCTCCTATGACATCTAAAAGACAGAGTACGCCAGAAAATTGCTGTACCCGAATGATGAATTGCTTAATTCCTTGCTTTCAAACAAAGCCCGATGCTATTCAAAGCACAGATCTGATGGATCTGGGTGGAAGAAAGAAACATGGTACAAATATTCCAAATGACAAGAGAAAAGAGATCGTTGAATTGCTTGGAGAAGGAAATGATCAGATCCTATTAGACCCCCGTAATGGGCCTGATCCAGAATCAAAAGGAACAACTAAAAGTACCTCGGTCTTGAATACAACAGATATAAATCCCTTAGGGACATCCGTGCCCTCCCAAAACAGCCCTAAGCCAGGGAAAATACAATTTAAAGAAGACAGGTATCGTCCAACAGACAATGGTTCTCTGTACTCAAAAATTGAATCAGATACTAAATCAAAAAAAAATGATTCTATACAATCAGTACCATATGGTGAATCCATTCAATCTAATGATCAAAACAATGATAAATCTGAGTTTTATGTTGCTGGCAAGGTCACTTTATTGGAGACGGGTAAAAACGCGCATATTACTACAGAGAAAAAAGTAAACAAACAAAACGAAAGAGAATACGCAGAAGACCCTGATTATTATAATAGAAGAAGAGGCCAACTAAATCAAGGCTCTGGGGAAGAATCGTGGTGTTCCAAATTCTTTAATTGGTGGGGTTTTTCTTCTTCTAGCACGCCAACACCTCCTCCTGTTATTTCCACAAGCATAAGTTCTAAGGGGTCATCCATTAAATCCATTACGTATAGCCAATATACCAAAATCGAGCAAAATCATGATGGGTCTTCTGGCGGTTCTTCTGGCGGTCAATCGATATTTACAACGAAGGGGAATTACGTCGAACCTAACTACTCAGATAAAAGTTCAGTTCATAGTAATAGGGCGAATGAAGTGCTTCGGGTATTGATTGATGATAACAATTCCCCACGTTAGGATTAAATGGTTCGGTTTTTGTTCCAATGGCTGGATCTGGTTGGTCCAAATGCCTTAAAAAGGGTGTGGGTTATTTCAAAGGAGGGGGGGTTCCCCCTCCACTTTTTCACGCCCTCCTCTTTCTTCTACCCCATCGTGCATGGGTGTCTTTTATCAAGAGATAGAGTGGATTAAAAAGCCTGTAAAACCTTTTACCCCAGAATCAGACATTGAATAAAAAGTGCATCACATCCCCATCAGCCACGGGATATTCCTTACCTTCTAGGCGTTTTTTGCCCTCATCACGCACCTTTTGATCCGTTCCACAGGCAATATAATCGGCATAATCCACCACTTCGGCCCGAATAAACCCTTTTTGAAAATCCGTGTGAATGACACCTGCGGCTTCGGGGGCACAGGCTCCTTTACGCACCGTCCAGGCGTGCACCTCTTTTGGACCAGAGGTAAAAAAGGTAATTAAACCCAATACGTCATAGGCTGTACGCACCATGGTGGCCAGCCCCGTCTGGGTCATGCCCATGCTTTCCAACAATTCTTGACGCTCTTGTTCGGGTACTTGGGCAATTTGCGCCTCTAGTTCATTACACAACACCACGCTTTGACACCCCACAGAGCGCACATAATCCTGCACGCGCGCCACCAATTCCATATCGGGATTGGATTCACCAATGTTACACACATAAATCACGGGTTTGGCCGTTAATAAATCCAAATGCTGGGCATCATGGTGTTCGTTTGCTTCCCACACGATTGTTCGGGCCCATTGACCTCTTTGTAATGCCGCGTGCGCCTTGGTCAATAATGGATGCAGATCATCCTTTTTCTTTCGCCCCAGACGGGTTTCCAAGCTTTGTAAATCGGCCAATAATAACTCTGTTTCCACCACACCAATGTCGGACAAGGGATCCACGGCACCGCCCACATGGGTGATGTTATCGTCATGAAAACAACGCACCACTTGGATAATGGCATCCACACCGCGAATATGGCCTAAAAATTTGTTGCCTAAACCTTCGCCACTGCTGGCCCCACGTACCAAACCCGCAATATCCACAAAGGTTAATTGCGTTGGAATAATGGCCCGAGATCCATCCCGTTGGGCCAAGGCCTGTAACCGTTGGTCCGGTACGCACACCGTTCCAGTATTGGGTTCAATGGTGCAAAAGGGATAATTGGATGCTTCGGCCGCCGCCGTTTGCGTTAACGCATTAAATAATGTTGATTTTCCCACATTGGGCAGACCCACAATGCCACATTTCATACACAAATCCCATTGAATACATGATGGCTTTATGGTACCACATTGTTGATGGTTTGGCTGCTGGCCCCATGGCCCACGGGATTCGGTATTTTCTGTTATAAACCGGTTCTGTTACGACCCAATCCATCCACAGGCCGCCATATAGCCCAAAACGCCACATAGGGCCATGGCCCCAACCCAATACCACACATAGGGGCCGCGACGGGTGGGTTCCTCGACATAGCGATACACCACGGGTGCCACCAGCAAACACATCAACAGCATAAAGGTCAGCAATCCTTTATCCAATATTACCTGATGGCCACGAGCCATGATCCCCATGGTGTACAGAGGATAATGGATGACGTACAAGGTATAACTGATGCGTCCCAAATAGGTCATCATGGCGCAAGATAAAAAGGCATACGACCATCCCTTGTGCACGGGCTGGGGTTTTTGATGGGCAGGAATGCTCTTGGGCTTATGGCTTTGGGTCTGACGTTCGTCACTGCCAGCCGAAGGAAGAATCGCGTTGTTTGGCAAGGCCGTACCCCCCACAATCAGAGCAACCATACCAATGGTGGATAAAATGGCCGCCAAACACAGAGGAACCGTGTGCGGCATGCTTAGACCGCTGAGGATAAAAAACCAACCCAAAACCGTCATCAAGCTGTAAAATGGTTTTGCAGATGGCGTTGGCCCAGCGCCGCCATGGGCAACACCTTGATTCATCGCCCCATCATTAGAGCGTTTCAGGTAAAACCAAGCCCCTATCCAGCATGCTGTACCCGCCAATACGAGGCCCCTATTGGACCCCATTTCCAAAACGATCAACATGGTACCCAAAAAACGCAGTAAAAAGACGGGTATTTTGATTAAATGCCATGGGCGCACCATGGCGCTGTATTTCACGCTGATGCCGTGTACCCATCCCCACGATAAGGCCAGAATCACACCCGCCAGCAATTCCCAAGATCGGGCCAAGGGATTGTAATAGGTTCTGCCAAACAGTGCCCTATGTTCATACCAATATTGCCAGGACAAAATCGACAGGATCAATAAAATCGGAATAATCATTTTTCGAAATACAGCACTGCGTCTTATCCCCACCACCACAAAGGGCATGATTAGATAAAATTTTTCTTCCTGGGCCAAGCTCCACAAATGACCAAAGGGTAAAATACGTGAATCCGTGGGAAAAAAATCCAACCCCATGGCCAAAACCAAATTCATCACGCCCGAAGCCGATGCCGCCACTGTTCCACCCAGCAAAGGAAACATGGCCGAATCCAACACAAACCATCCGGCCACCAATGTCACCACAAAACAGAGAATTAATGTGGGAAACAAGCGCTTGACGCGACGGCCATAAAAGGATGCAAAGGAAAAGGTGCCATTGGCATATTCCTTGGATACGATGGTGGTGGTTAAATAGCCAGAAATGACAAAAAAGATGTCCACCCCCAATTGACCGCGAAACAGGCCAAAGCTGCCAAAATAGTGATCCAAAATCACCAAAATAACGGCCAATCCTCTTAACCCATCTAAATCCGGACGATGGGCAAAAATTTCTCCCATGCCCGACACCACAGCCCCCCCCTTAACAGGGGCTGAAGGGGAGGAATGACTGGTGATTGTTTGATCCAACATGCCTGATTGAGACTGGTAAATATTTTCAATATGGTATCACGAACCAGGCTAATTTTCCTATAAACCTTGCATGTTGTTACGCTTTATTTCATGGTAAAGGGACCACAGGACATCCAAAGGAATGTATGCGCGAAATTATTTTAGATACAGAGACAACGGGTCTTTCCCCATCCTCTGGCCATCGCATTGTGGACATTGGGTGTGTCGAGTTGTTTTCAGGGGTCCCCACGGGAAAAATATTTCAACAATACATCAATCCAGAACGCGATATGCCGGCCGAAGCCTTTGCCGTTCATGGGCTAAGTCATACCTTTTTACGGCCCTTCCCCACGTTTCATCAAATATTTCAAGATTTTTTGGATTTTATTCAAGACAGCCCACTCGTCATTCATAATGCAAAATTTGATGTCACCTTTTTAAATGCGGAATTAACCCGAGCTTCTGTTCCTGTACTGATGAACCCCATTGTGGATACATTAAAATTGGCGAAGGCTCGATTTCCAGGCTCTCCTGCCAGTTTGGATGCCTTGTGTCGACGATTTAATGTGGATTTAAAACAGAGAAATCAACATGGCGCCCTGTTGGATGCCCATTTATTGGCAAAAGTGTACCCTGCATTACAGGAAAAAACCATTTTAGAGTGGACAAAAAATCCTGTAACCAGAATGCCCCGCAAGCGCACCCCCAAAACAGAGCGCCTGTTTTCCTTATCAGAAACAGAATGCACCCTGTATGCCGCCTTGAAAGAAACCTTGGAAAAATCGTGATTTTGAAACCATAATTTTACAAGCCAATGGCCATGGTACTGTTGCATTTTACATGGGGAAATGGGCCGTTTTTGGGATGGGTTTTTAAGATTTTTGGTATATACTTTGTCGCTGTTTCAAAAAATCTTTGAACATTTTAAAAAACATTTGACTGGGAAATGGTCGTTTAAAAAACGTACCCCGGGAGAGAGTCGAACTCTCAAGTCCTTGCGAACAACGGTTTTTGAGACCGCCGCGTCTACCATTCCGCCACCGAGGCATATTGTTATACTAACAGAGGATTAATCTGTGGTGCAAGGGGGGTGGGCACAGCATTTTTAACATACTCTGGGTCTGTATTTCCCCCAGTCTTCTGCGCCCACGATGTTCGAGATATTGACAGGGGCAAGCCTATGGCACAACAATCTAGCCTATACGATTAAATCCTCCTATCATGACCTTTAAAGCCCCCTCTGGGTCCAGCAAGCAAGACATACTGAATACTCTGATCATCGGCGCAGGCCCAGCTGGATATACGGCCGCCATTTATCTGGCCCGATATGGGCGAAATCCTCTGCTGGTCACAGGCATGCAGCCAGGCGGTCAATTAACATTGACCACAGAGGTGGAAAATTTTCCAGGATTTGCGGAACCCATCCAAGGACCATGGTTGATGGACCAATGCCGTGATCAAGCCCTGGCCTGTGGGGCAAAAATCGAATACGACACCATTAATGCAGTGGATTTCAGTGTCCAACCCTTTCAATGCATGGGCGATGCCCGCACCTATTATGCCCACAGCATCATCATTGCCACAGGGGCGGCCACCAAATGGTTGGATTTAGACAGCGAAACGTTTTATCGCGGCCATGGCGTATCGTCTTGTGCCACGTGCGATGGTCGGTTTTTCAAAGACAAGGATGTGGCCATTGTTGGTGGGGGAAACACCGCAGCAGAAGAAGCCATCTTTTTGTCTCAACACGCCAAAACCGTGACACTGATTCATCGCCGTGATGCGTTACGCGCGGATAAAGTATTGCAACAACGGCTGTTTGATATTCCAAAAATACGTTTTATGTGGAACCATAAAGTCGTGCAAGTTTTGGGTACAACCCAAGAAAACAACCCAGCATTGCCAGGAAAGGTCACAGGCATTGTGGTGGAAAACACCCTTTCCAATGCACAAACCTCTTTGCCCATGGATGGCCTTTTTGTGGCCATTGGACACAGCCCCAATACGGGCATATTTAAACAGGCTTTGCCCACGGATTCCGATGGATATTTGCTCAGCACACCAGGGTCATCGGCCACATCGATTCCTGGAATTTTTGTCGCAGGTGATGTCCAAGATCATGTGTATCGCCAAGCCGTAACCGCAGCCGGACAAGGCTGTATGGCCGCCATGGATGCCGAGCGGTTTTTACAAGTTCACCCTGAAAAAGATACTTTCCTGACCGCATAATACCTAAGAGGCTTTGTGCCCCCTATCTTCCCCCTTCTATCTGTGGGGGGTCGATGATAGAATGAACAGGGTTATTTTTTATCTATTTGAATCTTTTTCATGTCAGAACTCATCAAAACACACCCGATTTCCAAGGTGCTGATTGCCAATCGCGGAGAAATCGCTCTGCGCATTTTAAGGGCGTGCCAAGAGCTTGGCCTGAAAACAGTGGCCGTTCACTCCACAGCCGATGCCGAAGCCATGCACGTGCGTTTGGCAGACGAGAGTGTATGCATTGGGCCGCCCCCAGGATTGCAAAGTTATTTGAATATTCCTGCTATTTTAAGTGCAGCCGAAGTCACCAATGCCGATGCCATCCATCCCGGATTTGGCTTTTTATCCGAAAATGCGAATTTTTCTGAAATGGTTATCGCCCACGGCATGTGTTTTATTGGGCCAAAGCCCCACCATATTCGCACCATGGGACAAAAAGTGGTGGCCAAACAAACGGCCATTAACCTGGGTCTGCAGGTCATTACGGGTTCCGATGGAGAGTTAGAATCCCTGGATCATGCCCGCCATTTGGGAAAACAGGTGGGCTATCCCGTGCTGTTAAAAGCCACGGC
This sequence comes from Holosporaceae bacterium, assembly GCA_964202705.1. GTDB lineage: Bacteria > Pseudomonadota > Alphaproteobacteria > Holosporales > Holosporaceae. Next base: position 7,182 of record CAXNJQ010000005.1, on the reverse strand, counting down.
TGGCGGTGGGGGCAAGGGCATGCGTGTGGTGTGGAATGATTCAGAAATGGTTGAATTATTTCCCCAAGCCGTGGCCGAAGCCATGGCCAGTTTTGGGTATGGGGGCATGTATCTGGAAAAATTCCTGCAGCGTCCACGCCACATTGAGTTTCAAATTTTGGGCGATTTGTATGGTCATGTGGTGTGTTTGGGGGATCGAGAATGCTCTATCCAGCGCAACCATCAGAAAATATGGGAAGAAGCCCCCAGCAGCGCATTATCCCCAGAAGAGCGGTCTCTTATGATGGATGTCTGTTCTACGGCCATGAAAGAATTTAACTATTCCAGCCTGGGCACATTAGAGTTTCTGTACGAAGATGGGCAGTTTTATTTCATTGAAATGAACACCCGCATTCAGGTCGAACATCCCGTAACGGAAATGATCACAGGATTGGATTTGGTCAAAGAACAAATTCGTGTGGCGCAGGGATACCCCCTTTCCTTTCAGCAAAAAGATGTGGAATTGCGTGGACACGCCATCGAATGCCGCATCAATGCAGAAAACAGCCTGACCTTTTTTCCTTCTCCTGGGGTGGTGGAAAGTTATTTGGCACCTGGTGGCCCCTTTGTCAGGGTTGACAGTGCACTGTTTGCAGGATACCGCATCCCACCCTATTACGACAGTCTGATTTCCAAACTCATCGTTCATGGTCGAGATCGAGATGAATGTTTAGCCCGATTACGCCATGCATTGAATGAGTACGTGATTACGGGGGTGGATACGCTGTTGCCCTTGCATCAAAAATTGTGTGCGCATCCTGATGTAAAATCTGCTGATTATCATGTCAAATGGCTGGAAAATACGTTTCTAGCTTCACAGGATGCCTCATGAATTATTCTTTTTTCCTGTCTGTATTTACCCTGATTTTGTTCAGTGGTTGCAAGCCCAGTGTTCCAACTTCATCGGGTTTGACCTATATTCAAATGCCAAAGGTTCCCATCGCCGTATCTGGGATAGACGTGAGTGTTTCTCCCTGTGTGCACGAAGAAAACCCTCTCATTTCCCTGCCCCTTTCTGTCATGTTAAAGCAATGGGCCAAAGACCATTGGGAAATGATGGGTGGGCGTCCACGCATGACCATTTGCATCAACAAGGTGGATATTAAAGAACAAGTGCTGGCATGCCCCACATCGTGTAATCGCTGGACCTCTGTTCCCAACAGTGATGTGTACAAGGCCAGCATGATGGTGTCGTGCGAATTAACCTCCCCCAACGGTGCAAAGATGGGGAAAACAGATTTTACCATTCGTTACGAACAGTATGTTCCAGAAAATTACACGTTGGCCCAACGCAAAGAATTATGGAACCAGGTTTACGAAGGATTGATCAATCAATTAACCATAGAATCCAACGAACATATTCCCCGTTTGTTAACCCGTGCATCATCTCGATAACCCCCCCGTGCATCGTCTGCATCGCATACCATACCCAGCCCAAAAGGAGAAAAGCCCATGATCAGTCGTAAAATGTTTGACATTATGTTTTCCACACGCATTCACCCCAAGTGTTGGCCCTTTGTGTGCATCAGCTTGGCCGCGACTTTGCTGTTTTCTTGGTTGAATTTGGGGTGGTTTATGGTCACGCTGGGGCTGTGCAGTACCGCCTTTATGCTGTTCTTTTTTCGTGATCCAGCACGAACCATATCGGCTTTGACAGGTGGAATTGTCAGTCCAGCCGATGGCGTCATTGTGGAAATCAGTCAGCAGGCTCCACCAGAAGAGCTGGGCCTGTCACCGGAATCATCGTGGACGAAAATAGGTATTTTCCTGTCGCCTTGGGATGCCCACCTGAATCGCAGCCCTGTGGCCGGGAAAATCGTGAACAAAGTATACCGTAAAGGTGCATTTAATCATGTCGCCACAGCCGATACCCGCATTGACAATGAACGGCTCAGTCTGATTTTAAAAACAGAATCGGGCGATACGGTGGTCTGTACGCAAATTGCAGGATTTTTGGCCCGCCGCATCATCTGTGAATTCGATAAGGGTCAAGATATTGCTTTGGGGCAATATTACGGTCTGATTTGTTTCGGCAGCCGCGTGGATTTATATGTGCCTCGTGCCTCTTGTCTGTTGGTGTGTCAAGAACAGCGCGTTCATGCAGGAGAAAGCATTTTGGGGTTTTTGCCTAAATACGCTGTTTAGAAAGAGGCTGAATAAGAACATGGCATTTTTAGCTTTTGAAAACATTTGAAGAAAACAATTACAAAGGCAGGATTCTAAAATGTCCGTTATTTTTTCAAGCATAATGGTACCCACATCGATATGTATGATTCTTGTTTTCAGAATGGTACTGTTAAAAAAAGTGGGCGGTTGGTGTACGTGGGCTATTTCTGTGTATGCTTTTACATTGTTTTGTTCAATGATACTCGTGTTGGCCCAAGGGGGAGTTGTATCGGATGCCTATGAGCGATTGGATCACTTTAGGACATGGGAAAAAAACAACACCTTAGAGGATGCAAGAATAAATCCAGAAAAATACACCACAGATACCATGCTTCGTATGGACTTGGAACATTTTAAAGATTCCAAAGAAATGGAATATTATATTGAAAAAAAATACGTCCATTGTTGGGGCATCTATTCGTTCATGGTCATTTTATCTGATATAATATTTATATGTATATGTCTACTGGGCCATATCATAGGAAGAGTACGAAGGCTGATTTTTCCCAAAATTCCTGGGAATTTCTAATTATACCACCATATGTAAAAATTCAGATATGCCGCAAATAAAACCCAAGCTAAATAGGGGGCAAGCAAAAAAGATACCGCTCTGATGCGGGAATTGGCCAGAACCATCACCATACCGATGGCAACGGCCAAAAGCATAACCACCACCAGCGCCCCACCAAGACAGTGATAATGGAAAAATATAGGCGTCCACATCCAGTTTAAAACCAGCTGCAGCATGTATACTGTTTTTGTCGCTTTTTGTTTTGCAAATACAGTCCCCCAAATCAGCCAGCCACAAACCCCAATCAGGGCGTACAAAAATGTCCAAACCACAGGAAATACAGCACTGGGTGGTGTCAGAACCGAGCGATTTAACCCCCTATACCACAAGGAAGAATCGCTGCCAGTCCATACACCAACACCCGACCCCAAAAGAATCACCACCATGACCCAGAGGATCAGCGCTATACTTTTTTGCGTACCCATTCTTTTCTCCTTTGTGGGATGTGGGAGCCTGCGCCCCCCCTGCCTAATGCATTCATACTGTTCAAAAAGTCTCACTTGTAGGCCAAAGACCTATAAATAACGCCATTCAAATAGAATGCAGCGTGATCCGATCATCTTTAACGCGACCCAAATAAGTATTCTTTCAAATTGTATAAAAATCGAATAATACTGGTTTGTGTTGTGCACATAATGCTTTTCAACAAAACCAAAGTGCTGATGTTTTCATCCGCCAGTATTTTTGTTTGTTTAATATCCGAATCCCCAAAGGTTTGATGCACCAGCATGGGGTTTTCAACCCCAGTATACCGAACACCCAATTCCCAAGATCGTGTAAAATAATGGTCCACAGGCATTTTGATGGGCAAGGCTTTTTCCAACAAATGTTTGGCCGCCTTTCGGTTAATCATATAGCACCCCGTATGGGTTGATTTTGACAAATAGAGGTACAATTGGTGGTTATTCACCAGCGTTTTGATGGATACGGGCATTCGAGGATCGGAATGTATTTCAAAATTAACCACATCCCAAAGATCACTGTTTTTAAACAGATCTTCCATTACTACTTTCAATTTGTTTGGTTCAAAACTGACATCGTCTTCGAACACCAGGGCGTACTTATAATTTGATTTCAAAAATGTTTGCCAAACCTTGATATGACTGAACGAACATCCTATGGTGCCACGTTTAGGCGTATGCCCCAAAAATACTCTGCAGGCTTCCAAATCAACTTTTTCCTTGATTTCTTCTTCTGAAAGCTTTGAACCATCCACCGCCTCTATACGCTCTGTGGGCAAGTTCAATTGGTCAACATGGGGTTTTATGGACGCATAGCGTTCCTTTGATCGATCTAAATTAATGATATAGGCCCCAACCCCTTCGCCCCCTGTAATGGAAAAGGGGAACTCTTTGGTTAATGGGCATGAATCAAGGAAAAAATACCCCACAGGATAACAAAAAAACAACGTGGCTGCGGATAATAATGCCCAACTCAGGACTGCTGATTTCTTCACGTACGACCGCCTGTTTATATTTTATTCATAATATTTGAAAAGACTGGGATCTGCAACACAAGCCCCTGATGGGATACGCTTAAGTGATCCCTTGCCCCAGAATCATTGTTTTAACCAGAGAGCCCCACCCCCTCTAGCCTGTGATCGAATCTTGTTGTTATGATCAGGACCTGCTATGAACATAATCATCAACAACACCGATCCATCACCCAAGTCGGAAATGATATTCAACGAGACCCAAAAAAATATAATTTTAAATTATACGCAAATCGAATGATGCTGGTTTGGCTGACCCACATAAGCCTATTTAACACATCCAAAGCACTGACTTTATCCTCAGAAACTCTGTTTGTTTTACCAATATCTGAATCCCCAAAGGTTTGGAATACCAATCTATGATTCTCAACACCTGTAAATTTGATGTCTAATTCCCAAGATCGATTAAAATACTGGTCTACATGCATTTTGATGGGCAAGGCTTTTTCCAACAAATGTTTGGCTGCTTTTCTGTTAATCATATAGCACCCCGTATGGGTTGCTTTTCCTAAAAACAGGCACAATTGATGATTATTCACCAGCGTTTTAATGGATATGGGCATTCGGCGATTGCCATGGGTTTCAAAATTGACCACATCCCAAAGGTCACTGTTTTTCAAAACATCGTCCATCACAACCTTCAGTTTTTTTGGTTCAAAACTGACATCATCTTCAAATATAACCGCAAACTTAAAGGTAGATTTCAAAAATGTTTGCCATACTTTTATATGGCTTAAAGAACATCCTATGGTGCCACGTTTAGGATTGTTCAGAAAGAACGCTCTATACGTATCCAAATCTAATTTTTCGTTGACTTCCTGCTGTGAAAGGGCTGCTCCATCCACGGCCTCTATACGCTCTGTAGGCAATTCCAATTGGTCAACATGGGGTTTTATGGATGCATAGCGTTCCTTTGATCGATCTAAATTAATGATATAGGCGCCAACCCCATCACCCCCTGTGACAGAAAATGGGAAGTCGAGATTTCTTGGTTTTGAATCCAAAACAAAATATCCCACAGGATAACAAAAAAACAAAATGGCTGCGGATAATAATGCCCAACTCAGGACTGCTGATTTCTTCACGTACGACTGCCTGTTTATATTTTATTCATAATATTTGAAAAGACTTGGTTCTGCAACACAAGCCCGTGATCCGGCGACCCCACTGGGGTGTATTGACCTAGAATCCCAGGTTTTATCCCCATGATACATGTGGTCGTACGATTGATGATGGGCTGCGGCCTGTCTATCATTCGCCTTGGCCCAAGGAATGTACGTACCATGGGTGCTCTGATTGTTCAGGTGCCAAAAGGCGCACGGGTTCAGCATTGGGAATATCCCAGGTTGGCAATCGTAAAATATTCTGAATGACCGAATACACAAAACCATGGGATACCATTAAAATGAATCCTGCGTCAGCCAAGGTCGGATCAAGCACATGATCCAGTGCCTGTTTGATTCTGTTGACATAATCAGCATATTTTTCCGCGCCAGCAATATCACATCCCCCCATCCAATCATTAATCCACGAACCATTGTCTATGGAGTGGCCTTCTTTTTTGCCCCAGCAGGCCTCTGATAACCCTGCATTTTCCACAACAGGTGCATGAACATATTGGGCAATGATATCGGCCGTTTGGCGTGCTCTGCGTAACGGCGAAGTCACAATGGTGGTAATTGGTTCATTTTTCAGTAATGCGGCTGCCTGGTGCGCCTGAAGAACCCCAAGATCATTCAATACAATATCTTGGCTGCCCATGGCTTTGTTCTGAACATTCCAATCCGTTTGGCCATGTCGCACGAAATAAAAGGACTGAGCATTGGCTGTTTTTAACATCTATTTGTGAATCTTTTTCTGTTCATATGCATTATAATTCAAGCCATCAGACACGTCCACATGCTTCAAAAAATCCAACAGCCCTTCAATATCATTTTGGTAATGATAAACATGCCAACCACAATCTTGTGCACCGTCAATATACGGTTTCATGTCATCAATCAGTAACAGTTCGTAACCTGGGTGGTCTAAGGCCCTTTGAATATGCTGAAAAAAACCCCGGTTCCGGTTTAATGAACCCCATTTGATAAGATGCAAAGCATCCCGTAAAATAACAGCCAAATGTATCCAGAATATGCCGTGTGCGCACAGCCTCTTGGTTTGTACCAATGTAAGATGGGATTTTTAAGCTTTTTACCAAATCTAACATGCCTTGATTCACATGATGATCGTGAGTTAACCAATACTGAATATATTGCTCGGGTGTTATGCCCAATTCTTTAAATGATTTTTCTTGGAAAATAGCACGAAGATGATCATCCAGTTTGATTTTACCTCGAATGATGCTCTCCCATTTATCTGAAAAAATAAGGGAGAAATGCTTTGACGTCATCCCCAGATCTTCTTTGATTCTACGACTCCACAAATATTTTCCACTTTTATCGTGGGATTTGAAGAGCACACCATCTGCATCGAAAATAATGGCCTTAATCTTTTTATTAATCACTCCATCACCTCCTCAATCATTCATTTCTGGAAAGGATGACCACGAACAATGGTCCATCACCCAAGTCGGAAATGCATTAAAGCGTGAAAAGATTTGTTCATTAACATATTCTTTCCAATGAATGCCACTGGTGATGATTACAGAATCCATACCAAAAGCATTGGCCCCCGCTATATCAGTCAACAGAGAATCACCAACCATAACGGTCTTGTGTTTTGGGCCCCGAACGGTGTTCAATGTAAAAAGACGTTCAAACATATCAGGCGATGGCTTACCGTGATAAAACACATTGCCCCCCATCTTTTCATAATGCTTTGAAATGGCACCGACACACATGTATTCTTTACCTTCACGCATAATACCCAGAGCTTGATTGGCACATACCATGGGTAAATTCCATGCCCCCCC
>CAXNJQ010000004.1:0-15566 GCA_964202705.1 Holosporaceae bacterium | reverse complement strand
AAATACCCACTTGCTCCATGGTGTATGTGGCATTGGCGGCCATCATTTTAATTTTGGTTTTGGGCAACAATTGTCCCTGCTTGATGCGAACCAACACCACAACGCCCAAATACACATCGTACCAACTGTCCACCAGCAAAGCTTGTAATGGCGCATCCTCTTCACCTTTTGGTGCGGGCAATCGTGCCACAATGGCTTCCAGCACATCATCGATTCCAAACCCTGTTTTGGCCGAAATCTCGACGGCACTGTCCCCATCAATGCCAATATCATCCAATTGGCGACGTACAGCCTCTGGATTGGCGGATGGTAAATCAATTTTATTCAATACTGGAATAATGGTGTGATCATGGGCAATGGCTTGGTATACCGTGGCCAAGGTTTGGGCCTCGATGCCTTGACTGGCATCCACCACCAGAATGGATCCCTCGCATGCCGCTAACGATCGGCTGACCTCGTAGGCAAAATCCACATGTCCTGGCGTATCCATCAAATTCAACTGATAGATTTCACCATTTTTTGCCGTATAGGTTAACCGCACCGTCTGGGCCTTGATGGTGATGCCGCGTTCCCTCTCGATGTCCATGCTGTCCAAATATTGCTCTTTTTTGTGGCGAGGATCCAAATCGCTGCATCGTTCCAACAAACGATCGGCCAATGTGGATTTTCCATGATCAATATGGGCAATAATGGCGAAATTACGAATGTGATCTTGGCGCATAACAGAAACAGAACAGCGGTTTTATGAATCAATTATACAAGATTTTTTCACAAAAAGCCCACTGTTTTGTTCCCAAACCCTTATCCGTGTGAGGGATCCCTAGACCATACACAATCCGCCATTGACGTGAATGGTTTGGCCCGTAATATAGCCGGCCCGAGCATCGGCCAAAAATAATGCGGCAAAGGCAATTTCTTCTGGTGTTCCAACCCGTTTTGTCGGAATTTTTCTAACCCATGCTTGTAAATCTAAATCTGCCGTCATGGGCGTTTCAATAAATCCAGGGGCGATTGCATTCACCGTAATAGAGCGACTGGCCCATTCCAAAGCCAATGCTTTGGTTAGCCCTGTCAACCCTGATTTGGCTGCAACATAATTGGCTTGGCCTGCATTGCCCGTAAACGCCACCACAGAAGAAATGTTAATGATGCGGGCATACCCCCCAGCCAAGGTGGCATCTCTAAGCACAGGAAATAAACCCCGACACAATAAAAATGGTGCCGTTAGATTGGCTTGGATGACCTCGTCCCAATCCTGATCCTTGATGCGCGGGGCCAAACTGTTTTTGTTTGTCCCACCATTATTAATCAGTATATTCAATGGTATTTTTTCTTGCTTTATTTGTTCTATTACAGAATTCACAGAGTCACGATCCGATAAATCCATGGGCCAAATATCACAGCGATCCCCCAACTCATCTTTCAAAATCTGTAATACATCCTTACGCCGACCGGATAAATGTACGTGCGCGCCGTGGGCATGAAAAACCCGAGCAATAGCCTGACCAATGCCACCCGTTGCCCCTGTGATCAAGGCATGAGCCCCCAATAATGTCTGATTTGACACGAAACTGTTCATGATAAAATGCTCTTGATAAAAAGATAGTTCAGCCTAGTCCAAGTGCGCTGCTCTGTAAAGACTACGCTCTAAGGCTCTGTAAAGACTACGCTCTAAGGCTCTGTAAAAGCAGGCTGTGATGGGTTATGGCCATCTAATCTGTGATCTTGGCCCGTGGCGGTTGATTTCGGTCACGGATTTTTTCCTTTTTAGACTTTTTAAACAACGGGATGTTTTTCAAAAAACCCAACTTGAAAATACTTAAGGGAACCGTCTTTATTTTTGGATCATTCCAAGGTCCAGTGATTTTAAATTCAGATGATAGCAAACCCTTTTTACCCCCTAAAAGCCAACCAAGCACGGGAAAATTGCTGAAAACGGTATTGAGGAAATTACTGGGAACCGATACACCTTGTAATTTAAATTGCCGTCGGTTGATATCCACCGTTCCCTTCAGCACCAATCCTAAATTAATTCCTTGGGCCACAGCATTTTTCAGTTTCAATGCACCGGATGAATAGTTAAAATCAGCATCCACCTGGTTAAACATCACGCCAGAAGAAAACAATTCCGTAAACAATGTAGGTGAAATGCTGCTCAATAATTTTCCCAATGGCCCCAGCTTGGTTTTGATTTGATCCACATGAATCTTGCCCATATACACACCATCGCTGTTTTGAGTCGCATCCAAATATAAATCCCCTCCTCGAATCCGTTGGGTAATGCCCAATCCATTGCATACTGACCCCACATCCACCATATCCGCCAGAATGTGGATATTCCCCCCTTGTAAGGGTTTCCACAATATGGATACGTATCCTGTTTTATTGCGCTTGGTATTATTGGCACGATGAACAGAGTAAAAGGACCCCTTGCTCCATAAAAAATGGTTCCAAAAACTGCTCGATTTTAGCATGATGCTGGGGGCACTGCCCGATAATTGTAAATGAACCTGGTCCATGGTGATGGTTTGAAAGCCTATGGTGTCACAGGCAAAATCCACATCAATACCGATGGACTTGCCTTTTTTACCCGAGACAAGAGCAGGTAAATCTGGAAATGGTTTTTTATGCGATGCTGTTCCTGTGGGTTTTAAGGGCGATAATTTCAAAACAGGGGCCCTGAAAAACAGCTGATGATGCCCGCCATGTTGCAAGACATGCCACAACTGTTCCCAATGCCCAGCCTGGTGATCACAGGTAAACGCATAACGAAAAAACGCCTTGCCCAAGCGAATCTGGCTGGTAATGGGTATAACGGCCATACAATCGGCATGTACTTGACCCGAAACGTCATCGCCCTTCATGGATATATCCCAGGTTTTATCTGATTTTTTAACATGAATACCCAGTTTTTTCCCCACTGGCTTTTTCCAATCCAGCCAAGGTAATGCGCAGGCACAAGCACTGAAATCCACATCAACATCCCACAAACCCTTTTTATAAAATCCCCTGACACTGGTTTTCCCCTGAAGATAGGGCTCCAAAGGCAGACCACTGAATGCCACAATGTGACCTGTATTGGGATGGGCCGAAAACTGAAAAGCATTGTTTTTCCATGCCCAATTGGCGGGAATGCCGTTGGCCACACCTTTTCCAGTTATGCTGGATTGCTTTTTACAATGATCAATCACCAGGTGGGTATTTTCCACATGGATGTCATGGGTTCCCAACAGACAATGAAATCCAGCCTTGGGGATATCGCTGTGCAAATCCAAATGAATCTCTTTGTCTGAAATCACAGGCCGCAAGGGAAAATGCCCTGAAATATGGGTCCCAGCCACCCCTGTTAAATGGCGAATATCCATACCTGTCTGGCCAGACCACTGTAATAATATGGGAAACAGGGTGGCCAATGGCCCCACCAGATTGGTCTCTAGTTTTAAAACAGGGGTGCTGCCCAGAGAGATCATTACACGGCCACTGCATTGGTGCTGATCCATTACAGCCTGTTTAATGGCGATATCAAATCCATTTTTGTCAAAGGTGGTGACCGCGTTGATTTTACGGATGGTTGGCATTTCGGGTTTAATGGATAATTCCAAATCGTGCAATTCAAAGGTGCCGTGACAATCCAAATCCCCTGTCCCTTTTCCCGCATCTTTTTTGGCAATAACAACCGCCGCCTTTGTCATTGACCCTGCAGGGCAGTGGGTTAAAATCCATTGGCGTGTTAACAATGTTTGGGGGATTTCTGGCCACAGTTGATGCCACTTTGATACAGGAACAGAACCACGCTTTATACCGGTTTTAATCACAAAATCCCTTGCACTGGCACCCGTGTATTGGGCATATATCTCTGCTTGATCCAGATCTATTTTGGCTGAAATACCCAGCGGCGATTGATCCGATTTCATGCCGTTGATGGAACCATTTGACACAACAACCCTTGGCTGCTTTGGATTTTTTTTAACCGTATTGCTGAAAAGCACCCCAGGAATGATGCTTTTCCCGTGTTGTTTTAATGCCCACTGTATGGACCAAGTCCCCAAACCTGTTGGGTCCATGGCCCATCGGGCCTTTCCATGGCCAGATACCCCAATGGGGCCCAGCCCCAAAAACCCCCCATTGATGGTGACAGGATGAATCAATGCCGAAACATTGCCGCCTGTTTTATCCTGGTGTATATCCAAACAGATTAGGGGGCGCTTTTGATCTTTGGGCTGTATGAGGGGGATTCGTGGCGTACCCAAACACTGGCCTGGATCAGAAAGAACACGTATCTTGCCCTTTTCCCAACGTACATCCCAAAAGGAAGTCACGGCATCGTGGGGACAAAACACATCATCGTTATCCGATGTTTTAGACTGTTTTTCCACAGCATGTCCTGGCATTTTTTGTGCCCACTGTGGCAACGTTCCAAACAACGTCACATTTTTAATGCTGCCCGATCCATTGACAATAAGGGGAATGATGGCAAAAGGTGAAAAATCATTGCCGCCAGAATTCAACATCTGGTTTAAATGAATGCGCAACCCCACCATGTCCATATGGTGAATACACATCCTTCCCATGGCCCACCCCAAACTCAGGCGTATGTTTTCTAAAGAACCGCCTTGAAATTGAATATTTCTGGCACCCAAAACCCAACGACGAGATCCTCTGGGTTCTTTTCCAAGAAACACATCCGCATTTTTAATGCCTTTTTCCTTTAACCATGGGGAATAATACGGTTTTAGGAATCCCAGCTCTATGACATGGCCCTGCATCAAAAAATGATATAACCCCAAGGATACAGCCCCCAGGGCACCCAAAAAAATGATAAAAAAGAAGGGTAATCGTTTCATAAAAATAGGATCACATGGAAAAAAGAGGTGCTGTTTTCAAAATTGGCAAAATAAATCAAATACATACCAACATTGTAAAAGAATTTAAAATCAATAGCCATCAAATAGCCCATTATTTTTCAAAGATCAAAAATCCCTATTTCATTAGAAAAATACCCAATATCAAAGAAAAATACCGCTTTTTTTTGATTTTTTTTGACATTATATTAAAAAATAAAAACTAAGATAAAGATATAATTTTACAAGAACGAATTTTGAAATGACAAAAAAAGATCTCGTTATGGCCGTTTGTGCTGCCAATCCCAGCACCAGTCGACAATCCATCGAAGACGCCACCCATTTGGTTTTTGAAATGATGACGTTTTATTTGGGGCATCACCAACGTGTGGAATTACGTGGCTTTGGTATTTTTTCTGTGCGTACTCGCGCCAGTCATAAAGCACACAATCCTCAAACTGGCGAAATGCTGTGGGTTCCAGAAAAAAGCGTTCCCTTTTTCAGGCCAAGCAGCGCGCTAAAGGATTCTCTGAAAAAGACCGTTGCTCCCGTAAAAAATCGTACGTTTTTTGCAACCTTGACCCAGGCCGTCAGAGACATGATTTAGTCAAAGCATGACATGGCACAAGGGCTTGGAAGCAGAACCTGGCAGAGATGATCGAATAAAATCAGAGCCTAGATGGCATGACTCACCCCAGTCGTCTCTGCCCAAGAAAAGCCCATACGTTCGGGCAACACCAGTCTGGACAGGGGGACAGAGACCCAATCTCTAGCATATCCCCCGGCTTAAAACGCCTTCAGGTGCTGGTATCACCATGGGCCATAATCCCACAGAATGTACAAACCAACCCAGGCAGACAAGGATTAAAAATCCTCTTCTGCATCATCATTCGTATCCATGGGGCTGTCTGGCAACTCTTCTTCCTCATGATCAAAGTGCCCCTTGGCAGCTGTGGGGTTGGATGGTACCCCTGCAGCCCCATCATGGGCACCTGCAACAGCAGCCGCATCGGCTTTTTCCACCAATTCCGCCTCTGGGTCACCTGGAAAAATGGCCACAGACACAATGCGTTCGTGATTTTCCAAACGGAACAATTTAACCCCCTGGGTTTTACGACCTGAAATGCGAATATCCGCCACAGGACATCGCAACAGCTGTCCTTGTTCTGTCAGCAACAAAATGTGATCGTTTTCTTTGACGGGCAAGGCATTAACGATTAAACCTGTGCGCTCTGTCACATCCATAGTGGCCACCCCTTGGCCCCCTCTGTTGGCGCAACGATAGGCATAAGCAGACGTACGCTTTCCAAAACCACGCTCGCTGATGCTCAGTAAAAACTGTTCCTGTTCTTGCATTTCTGCCACCATTTCCCCACTTAAACAGGCTCCGGCCAACGGCAAGGCCACAAGCTCTTCACCCTCTGGCGATTGAATTTTATGGCGATAGGATTCAATTTGGTTTTGAGTATACTCATGAGAATCAATCAAGCTCATGGATACCACCGCATCCCTGTCTTTTAACAATATGCCTCTGACTCCCGTAGACGTCCGACCAGAAAACTGTCTTAGGTCAGATGTGGCAAATCGAATGCTCTTACCATGATGAGACGACAGCAATACGTCCTGGTTGGCGCCTGCCAAACTGACGGCAATTAACCGCTCACTGTCGTCCAATTTCATGGCAATTTTACCATTGACCCGGATATCCAAAAAATCACCCAATGCATTTTTTCGCACATGCCCCAAAGAGGTTGCAAAAATAATATAGGGACAGACCGTCGTATCTTTGGGTAAGGGCAACAATGTGGCCAATGCCTCGCCCTGCTCTAAGGGAAACAGACTGATCAACGGTTTACCGCGCGCCGTGGTGGAACCCAAAGGCAATTGGTGAACCTTTAATTGGTACGCTTTGCCCAATGATGTAAAGAACAACAAAATTGTGTGGGTATCGGCCACAAAAACCTGGGACACCTCATCCTCATCGCGTGTATCCATGGCCGTACGCCCGCGACCACCACGTTTTTGACTGCGATATGTGCTTAACGGAACACGCTTGATGTACCCCTTTAAGGTCACTGTGACCACCATGTCTTCGCACTGGATCAAATCTTCGTCGGTTAATTGAGACGTATCCTCTTCGATTGCAGTCAACCTTGGCGTGGAAAAGCGTTCTTTAATTTCTTCAAATTCCTGCTTGATCAAAGCCGACATTTTTTCGTGCGACCCCAACAGTTCCAGAAAACAAAGGATTTCAGCATGACATGTGCGCAATTCTTCGTCCAGCTTTCCTCGCTCCATACCCGTTAAACGCTGTAAACGCAAACCCAAAATGGCTTTTACCTGTTCTTGGGATAAGGTATACCCTGCGGCATCAATGTCTTCTCCCCACTCTTTTAAATAATAGTCTAACTCTGAATCCAGTGGCCAAACATGGCCAATCAATGTGCTCAGAGCAGACGATGCATCAGAAGAAGCCCGAATCATTTCAATAACCGGATCAATAAACCGTACAGCAATGGATAATCCCATCAAAATATGGGCACGCTCCCTGGCTTTTCGCAAGAAAAAATGGGTCCTTCGGGTGACAACTTCTCGACGAAAGGACAAAAAGGCCCGCAAAATATCCAAAAGACTCATTTGAATGGGGCGCCCCTTGTTCAGCGCCAGCATGTTCATGCCAAAAGACGTTTGCAATGCCGTCATCGTATACAATCGATTCAGAACAATTTCGGGAATGGCATCGCGCTTTAACTCAATAACCACACGCACCCCGTGACGATCGGATTCATCTCTTAAATCAGAAATCCCTTCCAATTCCTTGGCATTAACCAACTGGGCAATGCGCTGAACCATATCAGCCTTGTTAACCTGATAGGGAACTTCGGTAATGATAATGGCTTGGCGGTCTTTTTTGATGTCTTCAAATTGCACGCGCCCACGAATGATGAAACTGCCTCGACCGGTGCGATACCCCTCTCGAAAACCCCCTTTCCCCAAGATCACGCCGCCTGTGGGAAAATCAGGACCCTTGATGTAGGCCGCAAGGTCCTCTAGATCTGGCTGATCAATCAGAGCACAACATGCATCCATGATTTCACCCAAATTATGAGACGGAATGTTGGTGGCCATACCCACAGCAATGCCACTGGCCCCATTGACCAACAAATTGGGAAATCGAGCCGGTAACACACTGGGAATCTCGAAGGTATTATCATAATTGGGCTGAAAATCGACGGTGTCCTTGTCATAATCTTTTAACAAAAATTCTGCCAGAGCCGTTAAACGCACCTCGGTATACCGCATGGCGGCCGCCTTGTCACCATCCATGGACCCAAAGTTTCCATGGCCATCAATCAAACAGGCCCGCATGGCGAAATCTTGGGCCAAACGGACCAATGCCCCGTAAATGGGGTCCGTACCATGGGGGTGATATTTGTAAATCACTTGTCCCACAACACGAGCCGACTTTTTGTGCGGTTTGCTGAACTCGAAACCATCCTCTCCCATGGCATATAAAATACGCCTTTGAACAGGCTTTAATCCATCACGTACATCGGGCAGAGCACGGGACACAATGACGCTCATGGCATAATCTAAGTACGATCGCTTTAATTCTTCTTCAATCGTAACGGGGATAATCTCATCTATTTTTGTCAACGTCCGATTTTCGCTTATTTTAGTCAACGTCTGGGTCTCGCTATCGTAATGGAGGATGGTAAAAACACGGGCCTATAGGATGTCACAGCCGTTGCCTTAAAATGGAATTTCGTCGTCATCACTTTCCACAGCGTGCGGCACATCTGACATTCCTGACGAATATCCCGCCCCAGAATCATTCTGCGGTTTGTAATCAGAGCCACCCTCTCCCTTATTGTCCAGCAAAACCACGTCGCCCTTAAATCGAATGATGACTTCTTGCACACGATGTTCTTGGTTCTGAGTATCGGTCCATTTTCTGGTCTGCAATTGCCCTTCGATGTATACTTTTTGGCCCTTTTTAAAAAAGCGTTCAATGATATCGGTCAAACGGGTGTTAAAAACCACGACACGATGCCATTCTACACGCTCTTTACGTTCGTCGCTGGAACGATCACGCCATTGCTCGGATGTGGCAACGGATAATGTGGCAATTTTTGAACCATCCTGGGCTGAACGAATTTCCGGATCTTTTCCCAAATTACCAATCAAAATTACTTTATTTAAACTGCCAGCCATATCGCGATACACGTTGAAACATTTGAATCATTCTAACCCAAGAAATCAAAAAAATCAAAAAAGTATCGACATGCGCTGACGTGATGATTAGGGCGCCATTTCTGTGGAAACCTTTTCAATATACGGTTCCAACACTTGGGCCAATTCACCGCTCGTAAACATTTCTTGGGCAATGTCACACCCGCCAATTAATTCACCCGCCACATATAATTGGGGAAACGTCGGCCAATGGGAAAACGCCTTTAAATTTTGACGTAAATCAGGGTCTGACAACACATCAAAACAGGAAAAGGGAACATTTAAATGGCGTAACATGCGCACGACGACACTGGAAAACCCACACATGGGATGTTCGGCCGTTCCCTTGATGAATACAACCACGGGCGCGCTTTCAATCATGGTGGAAATGTTAGAAAAAGGCATAAAAAATGCATTTGGTATTTTTATCACCATACCGGATTTAGAACAAAAATTAAAGGCTGATGCCCCATTCGAAATCATTTATCCATTTTTTAATAATCAACACGCCATAATATTGAAACACACCATTACAGAATTTAAATAAAATGAATAAATTTAGCGCTGTTTTTTTGACAGCATTATTGGCTGCGGGAATCACCATGGCGGAAGATCCAGGGGCTAAAATGGTGGCAATGGAAAGACTGAACAGTCATGAGTTTTTAATCCAACAAAATACACCGGGCGAGCAAGTCAACAGGAAGGTTTTTGGGGCACCTGCCAGCTCTGAACTGTCTGATGTCCTGGGCTTTAAAAATTCATATGGGGAGCTCACGGGCAATCCAGAAAAGGAAGGGAAAAGCAAAACCATGGAAATGTTTGAAAAAACAGAGGAAATTCTGAAAAACACAATGGAAAAAACTTTGACAGAGGGTAAAAAAATGGTCGATTATTTTGCCCAGGCTGGTAAAAATGCTGTAAAGGAGGCCAAAAAGGAACTGCCTGGGGCTTTGGAAAAGACCAAAGCAATGGCAAAAATAACCATAAATTATATCATGGAAATGATGAGTGCTGTTATGAACATGATCTCAAAATCCTGGGACAAAATGATCGGCAAGGATGAATCCAAAGCTCAAAAAAGAGAGAGGATAATGGATCCAGAAGATATGCTGTATGATGCATCCGACAGCACCAACACATCAATAAATCAAGATGATTTGGCCAATACATCCGTTTCATCCATAAAAAGCAATGCATTCAATGCATTGAATATGGAGGGTCGCTGATCCCCAAGAGGGATAAGACCGCTTGACGAACCCAGGCGGACCCCTTTTTCTGATGTACTTTTTATTTTAAATGTTTTTATATAGAATATAATATACGATTCAAATGATCGTTTTCAATTTAAAAAATAAAGGAGAATATTTTAATGAAAAAAAACTTTTGGCTGCTGATGGCGGCCACCATGACCAGCGCTGTTTCGGCCGTGGAAACCACAGAGAATATGGCAAAGACAAATGTCCAAACCAAAGACAAAGAGGTTGAAATAGGTCCCCAGCCACAATATAAGCCAACTACTTCAAATGCAGATGAGCAGGCCATCAACAATCTCACCCAAAAAATTACGGCAATTCTTCCTGAAATTAAGGCAAAAATACGCAAAACGAGAACCGGTCAGCATTTTCTTGAGGACGTTAATGACAACGATGCAGCAAAGGAGCTTGCGGTTTGGATCAAAAATTTGGATCTCAGTAGATATAGTTATACGAGTGAATTAGGTCTTATTGAGTACTTAGATATTGTCAATGGTCTTGGGGATGAGAAGTTTCCTAAAAATTGGTGCAGGCTTGATATAGAGGATGCTTTAAGCGCTATAAGCAAAAAGTATGATCCAAATAATAAGATGTATATGGATTTTTCAAAAGTATTATTTGAATAGCCCAACTAAAAAACAAACCCAGCCCAATGGCTTGTTTCAGTCCCAAGGAATTGGCACCCTGAAATATGTAGGGATGCATGCATATTTAAACACCATGCATGTGTCCCTGTGGGCACCGTACTTCCAATCAAGGCATGTCTGATTGCCTTGCCTTTTTCCGGCTTTTCTGTCATTTCTGTAGGCAAAGAAATTCAAAAAAGGTTAATTCTATGGTACAGGCGATGGTATGGGTGATGGGCATAATACTGGCAAGTGCTGGGGCCATGACTTACAGCACAATGCAACCTTATATGGCCGTGATGGTGGCAGGCCTGGCGGCTCTGACCTATAGTGCTTGGATGGGACGCCTTATTTTGGCTTTGCCTGATGGCAACGAAACCATGCGCAGCATTGCAAAAGCCATCCAAGAAGGGGCATCTGCCTTTTTATCTCGGCAATACAAAGCCATTTTTATGGTTGGCGCGGCATGTGCTGTTTTTTTATGGTTTGGCTTTCCTAACAACCCATGGATTACTCTGGGGTTTGTTATGGGCTCTATTTTATCAGGCATCAGTGGGTATTTGGGTATGTTTGTATCCGTACGCGCCAATGTTCGCACCACCCAAGCGGCCGTGGATCAAGGATTAAAAGGTGCCTTTTTGGTGGCCTTTCGTTCTGGCGCCGTGACGGGATTTTTGGTCAATGGTTTGGGACTGCTCAGCGTCGTTGTTTTAATGTGCGGCTTGCATCACTGGGTTAACGCCTCACCGCGGACCATTATGGAGGCCTTGGTGGGTTTGGGATTCGGAGCATCGCTGATTTCCATTTTTGCCCGATTGGGTGGTGGAATTTTCACAAAAGGAGCCGACGTTGGTGCCGATTTGGTGGGAAAAATTGAACAGAACATCCCAGAAGACGACCCCAGAAATCCAGCCGTTATTGCAGACAATGTGGGGGACAATGTGGGGGATTGCGCAGGCATGAGTGCGGATTTATTTGAAACCTATGTGGTGACGCTGGTGGCAGCCATTCAAATGGCTTTTTTTGGCGTTCATGCCGCAGCCAGCCCAGAATCTGGTGATGCCTATAAAATGGGGCTGGTCTTTTTGCCCTTAATGATTGGGGCATGCTGTGTTGCAGGATGCTTGGCGGGAACATTTTTTGTCCGACTGAAAAAATCCATCATGGGGGCATTGTACAAGGGTCTTTTTGCATCCATGGCTCTGTCGGCTGGCATCATTACGGTGTGCACCCATTATATGGATTTGCCCTATCCGTACTCTAGAATGGATATTTTAAACTGTGTGTACATTGGTATTGCCACCACAGGGATTTTGGTTTGGATCACGGAATATTATACGGCCTGTCAATACAGACCCGTTCAAAGCATTGCAAAGGCATCAGAAACCGGTGCCGGAACCAACATTATCCAAGGGTTGGCCGTATCCATGGAATCGTGCTTTATGCCTGTGCTTGTTATTGTGGCCGCCATTGCTGGGTCTTATGGGTGTGCTGGATTATTTGGCGTGTCGTTGGCCGCAACAGCCATGTTGGCTTTGATGGGTATGGTCATCGCCATTGATGCCTATGGTCCCGTAACGGATAATGCTGGCGGTATTGCTGAAATGTCCGGTCTGCCCAAAGCGGTACGTGATATTACGGATGAGTTGGATGCCGTGGGTAACACCACAAAGGCAGTGACCAAGGGATATGCCATTGGGTCTGCTGCGTTGGCGGCATTGGTATTGTTTGCCGCATACACCCAAGAAGTGGGCCATTACTTGGGTCTGCATGACTTGTCGTTTGATCTGAAAAACCCCTTGGTTGTCATGGGGCTGTTTGTGGGTGGTGTCATTCCCTATTTGTTTTCAGCCATGAGCATGAAGGCCGTGGGGCTAGCAGGTGCGGCTGTGGTCATAGAGGTGCGCAGACAATTTAAAGAAATTGTGGGTATCCAAAATTACAAGATGGAGGGGGGTTCGTTAATCGGACGACCAGATTACGGCCGTGCTGTGGATATTTTGACCAAAGCATCCATTCGCGCCATGATGGTGCCATCCTTGCTGCCCATTGCCCTGCCTTTGGGCATTTATGCAGCTGTTAAAATGACGTCTGGGTCCACCATCAGTGCGGTGACCATGGTGGGTGGTGCATTGTTGGGGCTGATCATTACGGGGTTTTTCTTGGCCGTGTCCATGACGTCTGGTGGTGGCGCCTGGGATAATGCCAAAAAATACATAGAGCAAGGCCATCACGGTGGAAAAGGATCCCTTGCCTATCAGGCGGCCGTAACGGGCGACACGGTGGGTGATCCGTACAAGGATACAGCGGGACCGGCCATCAATGCCTTGATTAAAATTGCCAACTTGGCGGCATTGTTGTTGTTGGCTTCTCTTTAAGGTCAAAGGCACAAGGTCAACTGCGGTTGTTTTGGCTTAGCGTTATCCATTTGGCTGGGTTTTTCTGAGTCAAGTGTGTTCATTAAAAGCATGTGGAGGGGGGAACCCCCCCCTTTTTTTGCTCCAGTTTTTTTGGTCGATTTTCAAGCAGGGTTTTCAAGCTGGGTTTTCAAGCTGGGTTTTCAAGCTGGGTTGTTTTTCCCCAAACGGTAATACCCCTGTACTGAAAAAGATCACCATGGTTTCATCCCAAGGAAAATCATTGTAAGATGGTTAAATTCTTATCCGTTAGGCCGCATTGCTCGAACCTAATTTTCACATCAGGGACCGTTGCTAGAGCAAGCCAAGGGGTACTCGGATTAGGAACCACTCGGATCAGGGGCAGGCTTCTTACCGCAGGTTTTAGCATGATGTACGCCTCACACCCCCTGAATGCCGCTGTAAATTGCAAAAACAAAGACATTCATCCTCGCACGACTTGCCTAACCAGCAATCGTCCAACCACTCGCCACAGGAGAACACGATCGTCATGATGTGCTCACACACCGCCATCCATACAGAGCCCACCCTCTGGGCTTTTATCGCCTTCATACTGATTTCAATTTCCTCTAGCCCTCTGGGGATTTTTTTGGTTTTACGACGCATGACGTTGATGGCCGATGGGTTATCCCATGGGTTGTTACCGGGCGTGGCGGTGGCGGGTGCGCTATTTGGACACGTTTTGTGGGCCATGCATATGGTGGGGTTTTTTGTGGCCTTGGGTCTGGCCTGTCTAACCTCTTGGATTGCCCAACGTTCCCGGCTGGGTACCGATGCGGTTTTTTCGGGGTTTTCCCTATGGGCCATGTCGGCTGGGTTATTAATTTACCATCATTGCGATCATGATATGCACCTGTTAACAGGCTGTATGAATGCCATCGGCCCCAACATGGCGGGTGCCATGGCGGTGGTGGCGGTGATCAGTGTGGTGTTTTGCATCACCCATTATCGTGCATTAATTCTCAGTTACTTTGATCCCATGTTTTTTCGGATCCAAGGCGGAAAACCCCAACGCATTGAAATGGCATTTTTGATTGTGCTGACCCTGAACCTGATGATTTCCTTTCAAATTTTGGGTACCTTGTTGGGGCTGAGTTTTGTGATTTTGCCCGCACTGACCATGCGCATTTTTTCCAATTCTATTCCCAGGATGTGTGTGGGCGCCAGCGCCATCGGCATGGTATCCAGCATCACAGGATTGCTGCTGATCCAAGGAAACCCAGGTACGGGCATTGTCTTTATGATGGGCTGTCTGTACGCTTGTGCCCTGATTTATGAACGTGTCAGGGGGGCCTAATCCCACCCTCTTTTTCTGCGGGTTTATGCCGTTACCAATAGTTTTCGTAACCGATCAGAGTCACCCCCCAGCAACACATCCAAATGTTGGCTGATGCGTAATGCATCCCAATCCCACCACCGCAATTGCAACAATACCGAAATGGTTTCGGCATCAAATCGAGTACGAATATCGCGGGCAGGGTTACCCCCAACAATAGTATAGGGCTGTACATTCCGTGTCACCACACTTTTGGCCGCAATAATGGCCCCATCGCCGATATGCACACCGGGTAAAATGGTGACATCATATCCAATCCAAACGTCATTTCCCACCACCGTGTCCCCCTTGAAATCGGACAACAATGGTGCATTTGCCCAAGGTCCCCCCATGATTTTAAAGGGATACGTTGAAAAACCATCCAGCCCGTGCAATGCCCCATTCATGATAAAGGTTACACCGGACGCGATCTGACAAAACTTACCAATGATCAGGACGTTGTCAATGCAATAATCAAACGATCGCCAATAAAATCAAAATGATACAGGACGTTTTTTTCGAAATTTCCCACATCCTAGGCATCATAATAGGTATAATCGCCCACTTGGATACGGGGATTTTTAATGATATTTTTCAAAAAACATACCCGTGATACACCGGGTATGGGATTGATGAGGTCTGGATCAGGCAAGATTTCAGGGTACAATCGTTTATGGGGCATAGGGGGAGATTTCCTTATTTTGGCTTATTAACAACCATCAGCTGACCCAGGGCGGATTATGAATGGGGCACACGAGCCATATGCTCCCCGGCTTTATGCCCCACAAAGCACCCAGCAAAC
This sequence comes from Holosporaceae bacterium, assembly GCA_964202705.1. Lineage (GTDB taxonomy): Bacteria > Pseudomonadota > Alphaproteobacteria > Holosporales > Holosporaceae. The sequence continues at coordinate 79 of CAXNJQ010000004.1, read as the reverse complement.
CAAACGAATCAGGCGCGCCAGAACGATCTGACCTCAAGATCACAAGCATTTCGCCTGCTCACCAGCATCAGCGTTTCAG
>CAXNJQ010000003.1:0-15648 GCA_964202705.1 Holosporaceae bacterium | reverse complement strand
TCTTCATCTCTGCCTGCGCTTCCTGCTGTAACCTTAGCAGCTCTTCTGCTAATCTCTTCTGCTCTGCTTCCTTCTTCGCTAGCTCTTCCGCTTGTATCTCCTGCTCTAGTCGCTCTGCCTCTAATCTCTTCTGTTCTTTTTCTGCTTCTAATCTCTTCTGCGCTGCTAATAGATCTGCTGCTTCTTCCTTCTTCGCTAGCTCTGCCTCTGCTGCTACCCTCTCCTGCTGTAACCTTAGCCGCTCTTTTTCCGCTGCCTGCGCTTTTTCTGCTGCTTCCTTCGCCTGCGCCTCTTCTGCTACCCTCTTCCGCTCTGCTTCCCTCTTCGCTAGCTCTGCTTCTGCCCTCTCCTGCTGCGCTGCCTCTTTATCTTCTAGATCCGCTGCCCAATCCAGTTCTGAATCAATAGCATATATACAATCCTCCGATACCGCATCGGGCATGTTTAAATGGATTTCTTGACTGTCTCTATCGGCCCTTAGAGACTCAGAAAACCAAGCTTTCTCTAGATTCGCTGTCTCCCCCTGCGCCTGCACAACAACCCTCTCTGCCTCTAGTTCTGCCGCTTGATTCTGGGGCGCGACAGAAGATGGTCTCTGGGTGAAAGACGTTGCGATGTGAGGGGGAACAATACTCTGAGCAGTAGAACCTGCTGTGATCTGAACAGGATCAGATGTGATCTCAACAGGGATAGGTGCAGCAGGTGTGGTCTGAACAGGGATAGGTGTGGTCAGAACAGGAGCAACTGTGATCTCGACAGGGAGAGGTGTTACATCAAGGTTCTTTTCAATCCTTTGCTCCTCACGACCCTCTTCTGTGATGATTTCTTTTGACCCATGGCGATTCGCATCCTCACAGCTCTCTTTTACAATGATTTCTGTTGATTCATCCTGACGTGCATCCTCAGAAAATCCTTGCCATCGGATGGTTGTTTCGTTGGCGTAATGGATCGGTTTTTCATCCCGTGGGTTCTGGGTGAGCATTCCGTGTTGGACAGGTGCGCTTACCTGAGACACTTTGGCATCACGTTGGACCAGTGTGGGCATGGTTCCAGAGGCATTATTCTTCAGAAAATAGGGGGAAAGTTGACACAAATGCCTCACGCCTAGGCGGCGTAAAACTCTTTTCTCTTGGGGGGCTTCTTGGGCTGTTTCTTGGTCGTGTTGATCCAGAAGGCAAAAAGACTTTTTTTCTAAATCTGGTTGTACAACAGAAACTGGCGTGTTTTGCCTTAATGTGCCCTGTGCATCAGGGTTTTTTTTTAGACTTTCTGGGAAAAAGTTTGTTTTTAATCTGGATTGTTGGTCAAGGGATGGTTGATATTCACGATCCAATGGATACAGTAAATTATTCCTGATATCAATTAGGCCGAGATAAAAGGCAAATATTATCATGACCAGGTTGGGTCTTGTTTGTTTCATAAAGAGCCCCTTATTTAACGATTTTTTAGAAATTATTCAACATGCAAAGCTATCTTGGTGTTTACAAAAATCATCCTAAACTTTTTCTTAAACTTCGTAAACCAGTTGAAAAGCTTTTTTTTACAATCTTTTCCAAATGAAAACGTAAATCATCCCTAACCCTATTCCTTGCCGCGCATATTGCCAATCCCTGTCTTTTTCAACACAATAAAAAAATAGCCTTGTTGTGCAGCATTGTCCTTATGATTCTTCGTCTTACCATCGGTTGGGATCATGCTGGCATGGATCTGGCCCATGGGTTAATCCAAGAATTTCCAAAGGTTTTTTGGAATTACGGCCATCAAACCCTGTCAAAAGACCCCATCAATTATCCTGATGCTGTTGCGTTTGTTGTGCAGCATATTTATCAAGGGGGGTTGGGCGTCTTGATTTGTGGTACAGGCATAGGCATGAGTATGGCGGCCAATCGATATCCGGGCATAGGGGCAGCATTATGTACAACTCCCCACATGGCAGAAATGGCGCGCGCCCACAATAATGCCAACATTCTGGTCTTGCCTGGCCGATTAATGTCAGAATCTGTGGCCACAGCCTGTTTGTCTTCCTTTTTAAAAACCCCATTTCAGCAAGGGCGACACGCCAACAGAATTGCGCAATTTGACCCCATACTGGCCCACAGTACCTCTGATCTCCATCCAGCCGAGTAATGCACTGATGAAAAAACAGAAAACCAGCCTGATACGCACCCTGCCAACCCAATCCAATGGGGCCAAAGTGGTACGCTGGAAGGAAAAATGGAAATCCCCATCCATTGGCCGTATTTTACCCAATATGATCACCCTGTCTGCCCTGTGCATGGGGTTGTCATCCATTCAATATGGCTTTTCTCAGAATTGGAGAAATGCGGTGGCCAGTGTTTTAATTGCCGGCATTTTAGATGGTTTAGATGGCCGAGTAGCCCGCTTGTTAAAATCCAGTTCTGCCTTTGGCGCGGAATTGGACTCGTTGGTGGATTTCATTAATTTTGGGGTGGCACCAGCGCTGATTACATACTGTTATTCTTTATCCACTTGGGGCAATAAGGGATGGGGTTTAAGTTTGTTTTTCAGTGCGTGCATGGCCTGGAGGTTGGCCCGGTTTAACACGTTGCCCAACCATTCGTCCGTATTTTCCATGGGGGTTCCAGCACCGGCTGGCGCATTGCTCTTGTTAACCCCCATGATTGTGACCTTTGTTTTTGACACCTTCATCCCCGTATGGATGTACGCGCTGGTTGTTATCGCAACGTCGATGTTAACCATCAGTCGATACCCCACCTTTGTCTTTAAGAAAATCGTCATTGCCGAGCATCTTTTTGGCATATTTTGCATGGCCATTTTAGCCGTCATTGCAGGTCTTTTCAGTGCCCCCTGGGAAACATTACTGATTCTTTCAGTCCTTTATATGGCCTTTCTGCCCATCAGTGGGTATTGGTTTTACTCTAAAAATAGAAGATAATACTTGTGTATTTTTATATTTTATTATTCAGTCTGGCCCTGTCCGGATGCGCAAAGCACCACCCCCAATGCTTATGCATTTCTGCACCCCATTACCAGCCCGTTACCCCACCAAATGAAAAAGAGCCCAAAGATGGAGCAATGGCAAAAGACCCCAGAGATCCCCTGGAATCCTTTAATCGGGCGATGTTTGCCTTTAACAGCGCCCTAGATAACAGCATTTTCCTCCCATTTATTGGCTTTTATCGGGTTATGCCCTTGTGTATAAAAAATCGAATCACCAGTGTAATGGATACGGTTGAAACGCCTATGAGCATGGCAAACTGTGTGTTTCAAGGCAAAATACATGACTTTTTGGCCCATACGGCACGATTGTTTTTTAATCTGACCTTTGGCCTGGGTGGGCTGTTTGATTTTGCATCCGTATTAAAAATCCAGCCCCAACGCCAAGATTTTGGAAAAACCTTACAGACGATTTTAAAGGTTCCACCAGGCCCCTTTTTGGTCATTCCTCTTTTAGGCCCCAGCAGTTTGCGTGATGCCATTGGTCAAGCCGTGGATTGCACCCTTTTGCCCACAACCTATTACGACAAAACGGCCTATGTCTATTATCCTGCATCCTATTTGATCACTCAAGCCAAAATTACCAGCATACAATATGATTTAGGAGAAACCTTTGACGACGCCTACGAGGCCTTGCGTAACGCCTATTTAATGTCACGTGGCGATGATGGCGTGAATGCATCGGATCAACCGAACGTAAAGGGTACAGAGGAGAAACAGCCCGATTTATTAGACGATGATGGCGCGAATGCATCAGATCAACCGAATGTAAAGGGTACAGAGGAGAAACAGCCCGATTTATTAGATTAGGGGGGGGCGTAATTTTTCAGACAAAAATCAGAATTTAATGCTATGATGTGGAAATACCTATACTTTCCATCCCCCCTTTTAGGTTGTTTTGGTGATAAGGTGGATCGGACAGCGCCATAAAAACCACGGGACAATCATCAGGGCATCTTATTACAAGGGTTTTTCATTATGAATCACATATTATTCATTTGCTTTTGCACCATTGTTTGCACCAATATTTCTGCTGCACCCCAAACATCCAAAAAATCTGATTCTGTAAATGCCGCCTCTGCTGATGCAGGAGCAAATTCCGCCAAATTGCTGATCAATCGTTTGTACGCGTCGGCAAAACAGATTACCTCTGGCAAAACATCGGAAAAAACAAAGGCGGATCAGCTGACAGAATTGGTTGTATCCGTTTGGGATATTGATAAAATTGCATCATATGTATTGTTTCCCCATTGGAAAACCTTTTCCAGCGCACAAAAAACACAGTTCACAAACCTGTTAACACAAAATGTCGTTCGGACATTCCAAAGGGTGTCTAAAAAATACCTTGGCAGCCTAGAAATCGTCAAAGTCGCCCCTGTGCAAAACAAAGCCAATGCCTATGATGTTCATTGCAAAGTGATCAATGCAGAAGACGGCCGCACCGTGGATGTTCGTTTTCAGATCGCATCAGGAAAAGTGCGCAATCTTTTTGTGGAAAAATTAGATCTGGTTGATGCCAAAAGAAAAGAGTATGCCTCTTTGATGCGTCAAAATCGCAATGTGATTCCTGCCTTTTTAAAGGCCATAGGGGGCCAAGCTTTAAAGAGAGGCGCAATATCTAAACCGGCATCGGTACGCAAGGCGTAAGAATAAAAAGATAGGGTCGTCACAGCAGAGTATATTTGTTACAATGCCTGAAAAATACAATCGTGATCGGCCCTATGTTGGATTTTGAAAACCACATCAAAGAGCTTAAAGATCGAATCGAGGGCTTAAAAGCCCTTCCAGCGCCGTTGTCTTTGAAAATCAACGAAGACATTCAAAAACTGGAAAAAAAGCATCACAAGGCCCTGTCCGATTTATACAACAATTTATCGCCTTGGGATAAAGTTCAAGTCGCTCGATTGCCAGAACGCCCCAAAGCGGGCGATTACATTGCGGCCATGATGGATAGGTTTGTGCCCCTATCTGGCGATCGTCTATTCGGTGAAGATCATGCCGTTGTATCTGGAATGGGTCTATTCAAGGGCATGCCCATCATGATCATGGGTCATGAAAAAGGTCACGACACCACGTCGCGGATCCACCATCATTTTGGTATGGCCAGCCCAGAGGGATATCGAAAAGCCCAACGATTAATGATGCTGGCCGAACGGTTCCGATTGCCTGTGGTTTTTTTGGTGGATACCCCTGGGGCGGCTGCGGGAACTCAGGCCGAAGAACGCGGTCAAGCCCAAGCCATTGCCGAATGCATTGAAACCAGTTTAAAAATCAATGTACCGATTTTATCCGTCATTATTGGGGAAGGTGGATCGGGCGGAGCCATCGCCTTTGCCACAGCCAACTTTGTTGCCATGCTGGAACATTCTGTCTATTCCGTGATTTCCCCCGAAGGGTGTGCCTCTATTTTGTGGCGTACGGCCACCAAGAAACAAGATGCGGCGATGGCTCAGAAATTAACGGCCCAACATTTAAAATCCTTTGGCGTGATTGATGAAATCATTCCAGAACCCACAGGTGGGGCCCACCGACACTGCGCAGAAACCATTGATCGCGTCAGCCAGTGCTTGTTTTCTCAATTGCAAGCCATGAAAAATCAAACGCATTTTGCAGAAAAAAGACGCAAGAAATTTCTGGCCATGGGGCGCGATTTATAGGCAGAAAACCCAACGTATAGGCAGAAGGGGTGTCCCCCTACCCATACAGCCAGGTTAATGCCCATCATCATGGCTCAGGCCTAGGATTCATATTATTTTATAGAAAAATAATTTATAATCGAAAATATGTTATAATAATCGTAAAAACCTTGACAACGCTATTTCTTTTTGCCTTTGTAATCATCATTCTTTGTATTGTTTTTGCATCCTATCTTATTGTTCCCCAACAATCGGTGTACATCATTGAACGGTTTGGAAAATTCCATACCCAGTGTTCCGCTGGTTTACATTTTAAAATCCCCATGGTGGACAAGTGTGCAGGTCTGATCAGTTTGCGTTTGATGCAATTGAACATCAAGGTGGAAACCAAGACATTAGACGATGTGTTTGTGGACATAGCAACGTCGGTGCAATATCGGGTTTTACCCCACAAAGTGTTTGATGCGTTTTATACGCTGGATGATCCAGAAAAGCAAATCACGGCCTTCGTATTTGATGTGGTGCGTTCTCGGGTTCCCAAAATCAAATTGGACGATGTTTTTTCCACCAAGGATGACATTGCCCTTTCGGTGCGCGATGAATTAAAAGAGGTCATGAATAATTTTGGGTACGACATTACCCAAACTTTGGTCACGGATATTATGCCCGATGCCAAAGTCAAAGCCGCCATGAATGAAATTAACGAGGCCCAACGGTTACGCATTGCCGCCAATGAACGGGGTGAAGCTGAAAAAATCCTAAAGGTCAAACAGGCCGAAGCCGAAGCCGAAAGCAAGGCCCTGCACGGAAAAGGCATTTCCTGGCAACGCAAAGCCATTATGGATGGATTAAAGGATTCTCTTTGCGATTTTCAGGCCCACATCCCAGGTGCCGATCACGATGCCATTATGCACTTGATTTTAATGACCCAATATTTTGACACCCTGAAAGAAATGGGAATGGGTGGAAAAATGAATACCATCATGGTGCCGTACACCCCAGGCAGCGTTTCGGATATTGGCCAGCAGTTAAAAGAAGCCATGGTTTTTGGAAAGAGTTTGCCCACCATGGATGGGTTTAACAACAGCTCTGACACCCTTGGGAAAAAGGATAGCCCCACCACACACGGGAAAAAAGGTTGAGGGCGCAGAAGTTTTCTGACACAATGACAGCAGATCTTGTGCTTGGTTTGTCCAAAATGATTGATACACCATGTCATTACCAAAAAAATCCATGATTTTTACGGATATTCATCGGGCCATACACCATCTTTTAAACAGAGAAGTTGTGGCCTTGCCCACAGAAACGGTCTATGGATTGGCGGCGCTGGGTTATGATGAACAGGCGGTTCAGCATATTTATGCGTTAAAAAATCGCCCTCAACACAATCCATTAATTTTACATTACGCCTGTTTAGAAGATACAAGGACTGATGTGGTTTGGACACCTTGGGCCCAGCATTTGGCTGGGGCGTGTTGGCCTGGGCCCTTAACGTTGGTATTGTCTTTGGCGCCCCAATCGCGCATTCCGTTGGCAGCAACGGGTGGATTAAATTCAGCCGCCATTCGGGTGCCATCGCACCCCATGATCCAAGACATTTTAAGGGCTTTACCGGGACCATTGGCCGCCCCCAGCGCCAATTTATCAGGCCAGCTTAGCCCCACCACCGCAGTCCACGTGGCCAAAGATTTGGATGTGCCGATTTTAGACGGTGGGCCGTGTGTTTATGGCCTAGAGTCCACCATTTTGGATGGCCGTACGTGGCCCATCACCATATTGCGTCCTGGCGCTTTGTCGGCAGAAGACATTGAAACCCTGTTGCTGGGGTTCCAAGAGCACCCCATGACCTCAGATTATCCATCAGGAAAGGGCAATGGCATAACCATACCTCCCGCTTCTGGGTCTGATGTATTGTGTCCTGGCCAGCTGTTGGCCCATTATGCCCCTAAAAAACCCCTGCGTCTGAATGCAACAGAGGTCAGAGCGGGTGAAGGCCTGTTGGCCTTTGGTCCACCATTATTGGGTGCACATGTGTGTGCACAGCTGAGTTTAGAAGGCAATGTTACCCAAGCTGCGGCCAATTTGTTTGCGGCTTTACACCAATTGGATCAAAGCCAATGCGATGCAATCGCCGTTATGCCCATTCCCCAGACGGGCCTAGGTTGGGCCATTAATGATCGATTGTTGCGTGGGTGTGCGGCTTGCTCTGGGAAAATGTAATGGGCGGGATTTCCCCGGTGACGGTGGGCGTTGGATGGGCTGCGGGATCCATGGCTGTTTGGGATCCCCCCCTAGGAGTACTAGGGGACAAGATTGGATGGGGGGGGTGTTCACCCTTGAAAACCAGGATGCTGCCCCACCCCTTTGGGATCCCCCATGGCATTACAATACGCCAAATGCTTTTTTGATTTCTTGGTCAAGGGCGGCCATCCTGTTGTGCATATATTTCTCCATACGCTGAGCCTTATTTCTCATGTTTTTTAGTATGTTTTTTCGCATGTTTTTTTGATATTGGGCAACCTTTTGGGCAAGATATTGGGCAAAATATTGTCTTTGTTGCATAATCTGACGGGTGCGTTCTCTTGCAGCCTATTCTCTTGCAGCCTCTTCTCTTGCAGCCTCTTCTCTTGCAGCCTCTTCTCCTTCATCCTCCTCCCTTACAGCCGCTTCAGTGGCGTCATCATTTTCCTCTAGGACCGAGCCGTTCTGATCCACGACAATATTGCCTTGCTCATCTTTAGATTGTCTGCTTTTTTCCTTACAATCCCCATGATATTTCTTGGGATTTTTAAGTCCAAAACATTGACAACCTTTCCAACATTTAGAACCTTTCAAATTTTCTGTTTTGATCTGGGTTGTTGCGTTTGTTTGACCATCTTTGGTACGCTCTTCTGTGATTTTTGTGGTTTTTACACCATTTTTTATGGTCACTTCGATGGTTTTTTTGACAAATTCATCGCCATCCCTATAGGTTTGAGATTGCACCTGTTTGGATTGTTTGGACGACCCTTCTGACGATACATCGGTTGATACCTCTGATGACAGATTGGATGACATGCCCGATGTCTGAATCCATACATTGGGCTCTGCCGATGCCGTTATGGCCCATGCGCCGAATAAAACGGTGGCAAGGGTTAATTGCAAGGTTCTTTTTTTCATCTGTGTTCTCCGATTTTTTCTATTTATTAAAACAGTATGGCCAAAACCTGATTAAAAAACAGTAAAAAATCAGTTTTTTTATTAACAATATTCTTTTAAACAATCCTCATGCCCAGGCCTAACCAGAGGGGGCTCTTTCCGTGAGGGGAATCAAAAAAAGGGACTATATTCTATCTTTTATGGAAAAAATCATGCTAGAATAAAAATAACGATCATAATATATTTTTACCGCAGTGAGTAATCCTTCTCATCAATTTAAGAAAATTTTAGAAAATCCAAAAGGACTGTCATTTGTTCCTTTAGGAGGAAGCGGGGAAATTGGAATGAATGCTAATTTCTATTGTTGCGATGGCCAATGGCTGATGGTGGACAATGGGATTACATTTTCCCGCAGCCCAGACATGGTTTTAATGACCGACATTCGCCATTTCGTAGAGAGTGTGGATCTGAGGAAGCTGCAAGGGCTTTTTGTCACCCATGCCCATGAAGACCATGTGGGTGCCGTTGCCTATCTTTTGGGCTATTTAAACTGTCCCCTGTATGCCACGCCCTTTACGTCCTATATTTTGGGCGAAAAGTTAAAAGAATTGAACCTGAAGGTTCAGGTCAATGAAATTCCTCTGCTCAGCAGAACCCAGGTTGGTAATTTTAACATCGAATTTGTATCGCTGACCCACTCTATTCCAGAACCCAATGCCTTGATGATTCGCACGGCGCACGGTAATATTTTTCATACGGGTGACTGGAAAATTGATCCAAAACCGTTGATTGGTAAGGCCATTGACACACAGCGCATGATTGAACTGGGGCAAGAAGGCATTTTGGCTCTGGTATGCGATTCGACCAATGTGTTCGAAGAAGGGGTTTCTGGATCCGAGGGGGATGTGGAAAATGCCATTTATGATGTGGTTTCCGCGTGCAAAGGGCGTGTGGTTATTTCCTGTTTTTCATCCAATTTGGCGCGTATTCACAGTTGTTACAAGGCCGCTGTTGCAACACACCGCAAAGTATGCTTGGTGGGCAGATCATTACAGCGCATGGTCGATGCAGCGCGACATTGCGGATATTTTGATGATTCTTTCCATTTTATTGCGGTGGAAGACGTCAAAAATCACACCCCTGCATCCGTCATGATTTTAACCACAGGCAGCCAAGCCGAACCTCGGGCAGCGCTGACACGCATGTCCAACAAGGATCATCCTTTTGTGACTTTGGGCGAACACGATACGGTCATTTTTTCTTCTCGGGTCATTCCAGGGAATCAAGAAGCCATTTCAGCGCTGCAAAACCGTTTGGTCTTACAAAACGTTAAAATGATTACGTACAAAGAGGGTTTGCATGTATCAGGGCATCCATGTCGCGATGAATTGGCCCAAATGTATGATTGGTTAAAACCTAAAATCGTGGTTCCCGTGCACGGAGAAGCCATTCACCTGAAAGAACATGCGGCCTTTGCCCTTTCCCAAGGGGTTCCGTCTGCCATTGTTCCAAAAAATGGAAACATTTTCCATCTTTCCCCTGGACCCGCCCGACTATTGGGCGATGTTCCCACGGGCCGATTGGCTCTGGATGGGCGTCGCTTGGTGGAATATACTGGTCCTGTGGTTACTCAGAGAAAAGAGCTGTTGGATCGGGGATCCTTGTTCGTTTTTGTGGTGTTATCCAGCGCCAATCGCAAGATTTTATCGCGCACGGTGATGTCTCACGGGGTTTTCGAGTACGAAGCAGAAAGAGATGCGGTGGAAAGTCAAATTAAAAATCTGATTACAGAGGTGTACACCGAGGCCATCAATCAGGGCGATTTGAAAAAAAGGACCAAAGGAGAAAGGGAAGCAAGGTCTACCTCTCATGTACAGCCTCAAGACAACATACAGCCTCAAGACAACATACAGCCTCAAGACAACATTGTGGCGCCCCCCCCTATTTCAAAATCCTCTGCGCCCACCCATATCACTGCGGCACGACGCATACGCAATTTATTTTATAAAAAGTGGGGCGTTCAACCTGTGGTCAGAGTTCACAGCGTCTGGGTATAAGCATAGGGCCCCCTCGTCCGATTTAACCTTAATACGGGTTAGGAATCATAGGATAAAACAGCACCCCCAAACATAAACGTCTGGGGGTCTTTGTATTTGTTTGGGTCAATTACCCGGTCAGAAGATCTGCTTTAAGGGGTTGTGGTTACCATTAATCCAAGGGGTGGTGAAAAAGACAACATGTTGTGTTCTGTGATCCCCCATCGGGAGTACGGGATGGGCAGTACGGGATCAAGACGTTTTTCTATCTCTTGCCCCGATTTCTCCTGTGGATGGGGATGGTTTAACCCCCAATTATTTTTCGTGGCCCTTTCCATGTATCCTTTATTTCAGATCCATTATTTAGGGCACTAGGATTTTACAGTATCCATGGCACGATTGTCTAAAAATTTTTTAGCAAAAAATCAGGACTTTGATCAAGAAGGATAAACTGCCGTCGTCTGCTGATCATGGTTTTACGGGAGCTTGGCCTGTTAATGGCCTCAAAATTATAACAAAACAGCATGTAAGGCCAAAATCAGTCAAAAACAGACTCTGGACAAAGCATTAAAAAAACCATAGAATTCTATCATCTATTTTGCGCACGCCATATTTAATGATTGTTCAATGTCGCCCGTGCAAAATGCGTTACCATTTAGACGACAGCGTCCTAGGCTCCAAGGGGTGTCAAGTACGATGCACGGCATGTGGCCACATTTGGCATCAAGCAGCACCAGAATCCAAAAATATGCTGATCACTGTGCCGCAAGAACCAGGCACAGAACAACGGGGGTTTTCCATTGGAACAAGGCGGATTATTGGATTTATTGTATTATGCATCGTGGGGGGCGGATCTTTTTACTTGGGCAGACAGAGTCTAGATACTTTGGGGCCGTGGGTAGACGGCTGGACAGAGTTGCTGTTTAATCATAAAAAAAAGACAAAATTAGAACTGACGTCGTTTGCATTTCAAAGTACGGATGAAGGAAAAATAGTCTGCCACGGGTCTATACGAAACCTGTCGGATAAAACCATCATTTCACCAAAAATACAACTCTGTTTATGCGAATTCGATTCATCGGGCAATAAAACAAATGTAAAAAGAGACCATGTTCTAGAAAATACTCAAATTTTATCTGGCCAATCCCAAACTTTTTCTCTGGAATTTCCCCAATCTAACTGCTCCTCTGTTACCGCCAGCATTCCCTAAGCCCCCCTGCCCTGATGCCTGAAGTATTCGGCAGACGTATCGCTATGATGGTGAAGAAATGGCTCTTGCCCGTAAAACCCCGTGCGCTGTTCAACCAGCCCTTCACTGATTCAAAAAGAATGTCGTGTCACTGTTGCAGAATGATGCTCTAACCCATCTGATGGGGGACAGACACCGTTTACCCCGGTTCCGCGCACCCCATGGCGCATCTTGGGGCATGGTGGACAGCAAAGGATAAAGCCATCCAGAGCAAGTGCGTGACCATTTGATCCACCATATTGAACACCCCAGGCGCATTTTTTACAAACAATGGACAATCAGTAATGGACAAGTAGCCGTTGACAATCAGCGCTTAAAAAAAGCAGGTTTATTTTGCCTTGTTTTTTTTATAATGACTGATCCCAATAAAGCACATTAAAAGAATCCCGATAATGGCTGCCAACGGAATGGTGCCCAATGCCGCAATATAGGTCGATTCTGAAACCAAGTCGGATTGACCCGTTTTACCAGAATCCATAATCCCACCAACAAGCGGGTGAAACACCGATCCGCCAGACATATTCCAAGAGTTTAAAAAGGCAATGGTAACCCCCATCAATACAGGCCGCACCATTTCACTGCCCGCGGACAACAAATTGGTCTGATAGGCGGAAAAAGCCCCCATCATGAACAAAGTTGTGGCCACACCCCACCAAGATGGGGCCCAGTGCATAAACAACACCGTCAAACACAACACAATACCTAACCCACACACATTAATCAGGGCATAATCCCCAATCTTTTTCCCGATCCATGGTGTAATGGGTGAGGCGGAAATTAAACCAATGAATATAAAAGAGACCAGCTCTAGGGCCCTGCTTTTTTCAAATCCAAAGAAATCCACCAGGTACCGCTCTCCCCACAAATCCGCAAACCCCTCTAATGGGCCCACCAGCAACAGGTTTACAGCACCCAAAATCCAAATGGTGGGGGAAGAAATCAGTTCCTTTAAGTGAGCAATGGTTAATTTCTCATTGTTTTCGTGGCTGTTTTCAGGGGACCGTACAGAGAAAAAAACCGCCAATGCCAACGCCAATCCAACGCCAACAATGCCAAAGGCCACCGTGTCTACCCCATATTTTTGAACCAAAACATACGTCGGACCCCCACCATAGACGGCGCCCAAAATACCAAACCCAATGGAAATACCCAATAATTTGGCGTAGGTTTTGCGATCAAACCATTGAGAGATAATCTTGGAAACCCCCAAAAAACCAGCAGCAGAACCTATACCAATAAAAAATCGAGCCCCAGCCGCCACCATCCAGTTGTCTGTCAGGGTAAAAGCCAGAAAAGAAAGGCTGAGCAAAGCAATCAAACTAGAAATCACATATCGGGGCTGAAAACGATCCAACATCATGGCCACAGGAATTTGCATCCCTGCATATCCAAAATAATACAGTGCACGGATGTACCCAAAACACTGCCAATCGATGGACAACTGTCCCCTGATATGGTCTGCATTTTGCCCCAACCAAAGCCTGGGGATAAATTGAAACATAAAAAAGAGGCTGGGGATAATCCACATCGTCAGGCTTTTTAACGAATAGGTGTTACGAAAATTTTTTGTCATAGCCCCCCCTTTTTTTAAATATTTGTATCGGGATTTAAAACCCAAAATCTGGTATTTTCAGAAAAACAAAAAACCACATTTAATTATTATACAAAAAAAATACAATGGTCAATCTTTGGGCTCCGTTTTTAAAACGTTGAATGTGCCACATTACACTGAAACGGAATGCACGAAAATGCCTTGAAACGCCCCCAGCCCTTTTCCCCAGAATCCTGCCCCAGGACATAAGACCATGGATGAAAACCCTAAGCTTCCTTTGTTTCCCAGTGTACAAAACAAATGGAAATCCCCACGATCAAGGTGCCCCCCACATAAGACCAAAGGGTCGGTATTTCACCCAAAAACAAATATCCTGCAGGAATCATCAGGCATAACCGAGCATATTCCAACGGCGCAACAAAGGATGCTTTTGCCACTTGATAGGCACGCAACAAGGTGTATTGTATGCAGGCACCAATGCCGCCCAAAATGGCCAACACTTTCCACTGATATACCCCCAGCTTGATCTGATGCCATTGGGGATCGGCGTACAGAATGGCGCTGAACGCCATCAAAGGCACAACAATGCCGTACACCATACTGGATTGGGGGTGAATGGATCGTGTGGTTAACCATTTTGATAAAATGGCGACTGTGGCGGCCAACACATTCCCCAAAACGGCCCACAGGATGTATGGACTCCAGGATGTATGGATGGCATCACCCAGTAAAATCACGACCCCACCATACCCAACAGCCAGAGCAATCATACGCTTTGAATCTACGGGCTCCTTTAAAAAAATTCGGGCAAAGACCATGGTAAACAGCGCGCTGCTGGCGCCAATCAATGCGGCAAAATGACTGGGTAAATGCCGGTATGCCGTATACGAGCACACCATGGCACCAGCGATAATAACGCCGCGAATGCCCTGCACCACCCACAATACCTTCAAGTTGCTCCACTTTAAAAAGGGAATAACCAACAGCAGGGCAAACAGGCACCTGCCCCAGACCAACCACATGACGGGCAATTCTTGTCGAAATATTTTGTTCAAAATCATAACGGCTACAAAACTGGTGTTGGAACACATGGCCCATAAAAAACCACGAAAAGCTGGCTTTTTCCACACTTGCGCACTGTAAAACCGCTCTCCAAAACGGCCAAAAAATGTACCATGCGGTGATGAATCCATGCATTTACTCCATGTCGGTATGGTTTTGACTGTTTTGCCCATTACTGGCCCAAAGCATTTTTGATTACACCCGTTTTCACAGTGATCTGGGACCTTGGGCACGATACTGCTGAATGCTGATTTTTAAGTATACATAGGCGCTGGCGGCACTGAGTACGGCGCTGATCCACAGCAAAATCATGGTCATCCATATGCTGTACGGATGATCAGAAACGTTGTTGTTGATCAACAAGCCCACACTGACCATTTGTAAAAAGGTTTTTGCTTTGGCCACCCCAATGACCGGAACCTTTTCTGCCCCCATAACGCTGCGCAACCCCAAAACCAGAATTTCTCTGGCAATGATGCAGGCGCACGGCCAAAACATCCATGGCCCTGACAAATGGTTATTGGCACCCAGAAAAAACAACACCAAAACAATCAAAACTTTGTCTGCCAGAGGATCCAGCGCCGCCCCCAAAACAGAACGCGCATTGTATTTTTCAGCCACATATCCATCGGCAAAATCCGTCAATGCCGCCACCAAAAATACAGCCGTGGCCAAGTGAATCCCAGACGGTGTATGCCAACACAGCCCCCAGCAAATGACCGGCGTCAGAATCATTCGGAGCAAGGTCAAAACGTTTGGCAAGTGCATGGGCTCTCCTCATCCAAATAATTTTCAGTTTACATGGTTTGCGCCAAAATCACCAAATGCCTTGAAAACACCTCTGTTTGGTCGGCTAGACACAGTTGTTCTCTATCTGGTGCCTATGGGGCCACCCCTAAGACCCCCGTTGGCCCGATCAATCCTGTTATGGCTGGCATCATGACCCTTCGGTTTTGGGCTCTGACCATAACGCATCGGCATAATCAGATGCCATAA
>CAXNJQ010000002.1:0-25155 GCA_964202705.1 Holosporaceae bacterium | reverse complement strand
GAAGCAATCACCTCTACACCCAACACAATCACCTCTCCGGGCAATGCCTCCACACAAACCTCCACACCTGAAGCAATCACCTCTACACCCAACACAATCACCCCCACACAAACCTCCCCATCCAGTACAAGCACAACGAACACCTCGAGCACAACGAATCATTATTACTCGACAACAAATCAATACAATACGGCTGAAAAAAACAAAGAAGTTCCGGACGCAACCAAAGAAAAACCAGAACATATTATGGAAAAAAGTCTGGTCACATTCTATGACATAAAGTCTTTTGTTGCCAATATTTCAAGGTCCGTTTCAAGGGCCTTACCCCCAATATTTTCCAAATTCATCCATGATTTCAATGAAATGATGACAAGCAGCGAAAAAAGCACGATCAAAAAATTGAGCAAATCAGAAGAAAATACAGAAAAACACCATGCTTCCAAGAAAAAATTGCCTGCTGTGTACTCAATGATGGATAATATAAAAGAAAAATGCGCCTCTTTACGCAAATCTTTGACGGAGTTTTTACAGTTCACAGGCAGCAAAAAACGGGTTTCCACCATTCAATCGGAAAACCCGAATGTAAGGACGCGCTATCGCACTTTGGGCGAAGACTTTGAAAAGCCAAAACAAGCGAAATCTTCTAGATTGTTCCATCTTTCGGGAAAAAGAGCGCGAAAGGTGATTACCAATGCCCTTTCCAACGTCCGTCGTGTGGCCATTCAGGTTAACAAAATTAGTTATAATACCGTTGATCAGAGCAAACGCTTCTCTAGGCCTCTGAACAAGTCTGATGAATCCATCGAAGTTGGTCTTAAACGATCACGCATCCGCACCAATTCTTTTGCACAATAAGGAATTGAGTACAGCATGTCAAAATTGCCCAGTATGGGTAAAGGCCTTCCCACCAAGATTTTCCCAAGAAATAGGGGAATCTATGGGAAAAATAGGGCAAAAATGATGCGCTGTATCCGATGATTTGGGATGCTGTTTTATCTTGGGCTGCCCTTGTATCTCTCAGCCGATCAAAATGGCTCCCATCCCACTGGGCAAAATACCGCTATGGCTTTTTATCCCATACAAAAATTCACCACGACTTAGACTGGCCACGATTAATGTCCCATCCCCCAACCGTTACCAGGAAAAACATAGCCAGGTTGGGCCAACGTACACATCACTGGTTATGCAGAGGGAAAAGTCCCCACGACTAAGTCCCCCCACGCCCATCCTCTAACCCACGGTTACGGGCCAGCAAAACGTCCTAAAACACCCATTTTATACATCCAAATTCATCACACCCATGGCATTATCTTGAATAAATGCTTTTCGCGGCGCCACAACATCCCCCATTAAAATACAGAACAAATCGCTGGCTTCTTCGGCTTGTCGAATGGTCACCTGTCGCAATGTACGCGCTTCGGGATCCAGTGTGGTTTCCCACAACTCATCGGCCTGCATTTCCCCTAAACCTTTGTAACGCTGAATGCTTAACCCCTTGTGCCCCTGTTGTAAAATATAGGACCACAGCGCCAATGGCCCATCAAAAACCTGCTCCTTAAAGACACAAGGGAAATGATCCTGACAATAGGCCCCATGGGTGGCCAACTGAACCCCTTCCGAAGTTTGCAATAGGGCATGAGAAAAACGTTCTTGGCTCCAGACCTTATCTTTTTGATACGAAAACACGATTTGATGATCATCCATGATTTGAAAGGACCAGTTTCCAAAACCGAGGGCCATGTTTCTTTCCACAAACTGTGTTGCCCAAGCCAAAGAATCGTCTAAATTTTCCTGAAAAAGGCCCATCATTAATGCCCGCTGTGTCAGACTATGATTAATGCCATAATGGGTATATATGCGTTGAATCAAGGCTTCTACTTGGCCTGCACGACGGACCACGCGATCCAAATCTTGACCAGACCACTGCTCTCCCGTTGCGCGATTTTCTAGAACAACCCCCTTTTCTCCCCCCTCGATCAAGAAATTATTTAACGCGCGATCATCCTTTAAATACATTTTGCTATTCCCACGCCTGACACCGTACAAGGGGGGCTGAGCAATGTACAAATAGCCCTGCTCAATCAAAGTGCGCATATGTCGAAAAAAGAATGTTAACAGCAAGGTTCGAATATGACTGCCATCCACATCGGCATCCGTCATCAAAATAACTTTGTGATAGCGCAACTTTTCCAAATTAAAATCATTACCAATGCTGGTGCCCAGGGCCGTAATCAGCGTTCCAATTTCTGATGACCCCAACATGCGATCAAATCGAGCACGCTCTACGTTTAAAATCTTACCGCGCAAAGGCAAAATGGCTTGGAATCGACGATTTCGGGCATTTTTGGCCGACCCTCCTGCACTCTCCCCCTCCACAAGATAAACTTCGCACAGGCTGGGGTCGCGCTCTGAACAATCGGCTAATTTCCCCGGCAAACAGGCAATATCCAGGGCCGTTTTTCGCCGTGTCAACTCTCTGGCTTTTCGTGCAGCTTCTCTGGCCAGCGCCGCCTCCATGATGCGCGCCAAAACTTTTTTGGTTTCCAAAGGGTGCTCTTCGAACCAGCGCTCTAATTGATCCCCCACCACCGACTCAATGACGGTACGCACTTCGGATGAAACCAATTTGTCCTTTGTTTGGGACGAAAACTTTGGATCCGGCATTTTTAAAGACAAAACGCACGTTAAACCTTCTCGACTGTCCTCGCCCACCAATCCCACTTTTTCCTTTTTCTGTGACTGCATCAATTGCCCCACCACCCGGGTTAAGGCAGAGCGAAATCCAGCCAAATGGGTTCCCCCATCTTTTTGCGGAATATTGTTGGTAAAGCACAGCATGACTTCGTGATAACTGTCGGTCCATTCCAAGGCAATATCAATGCTGATTAATCCCCGCTCGCCACGCATATGAATGGGTTCATGCAACGCTGTTTTGTTTCGGTTTAAATAACGTACAAAGGCACTGACCCCCCCCTCGTAATCCAAAACCACTTTTTTAGGGGGAAACTCTCGCTTATCCTCTAGGATCATGGCAATATTTGGATTTAAAAAGGCCAATTCTTTAAATCGATGCTCCAGAACTTTAAAGTCAAATTCTGTTTGAGAAAAAGTCTGGGACGAGGGTAAAAAGGTAACTTCCGTTCCCCGCTGATCTGGATTCGAATCCCCAATACGTTCCAGAGCCCCACGCGAAATCCCATGATCAAAGGTCATGGTATAGCACCCTCCATTGCGCCAAATGGTCAAAACCAACCATTGGGACAGGGCATTCACCACAGAAACGCCCACACCATGCAAACCACCAGACACTTTATAGGAGTTTTGATCAAACTTTCCACCAGCATGCAGCTGAGTCATAATGACTTCTGCAGCCGAAATGCCTTCTTCCGAATGGATATCCACCGGAATGCCTCGACCATTATCTCGAACCGTAACCGACCCATCGGAATTCAAAGAAATAGAGACCTGGTTACAATACCCAGCCAAAGATTCGTCAATGGCGTTATCCACCACCTCGTACACCATATGATGCAAACCCGATCCATCATCGGTATCACCAATATACATGCCTGGACGCTTTCTAACGGCATCCAATCCACGCAAAATCTTTATGGAATCTGCTGAATAATCTTGCGTTTCTGATCCGATCACCATTTCTTCATCGCTCGACATAACGCCTTCCTTTTAGGTATGAAATCTGCACTATCCTTGACCCATTTTACACCATGTCTTTGATTTACACCATGCAATCCTCGTCATCCTTTGATTTACACCATGCAATCCTCGTCATCATTAGAACCATTTCGGGCGGTCTCTGATTTTTCACCCCCATCCTGCTCTCGGTTTTGCACCCCATCACGCTCTGAATCGGCCGCATTAAACAAGAATTTTTGCAACAATTCATGAATATGTAGGGGCGATTGCGTATCAAAAATTGTTCCACCACGGGGCAAGAAACGCTCGCTCATGCCAGGCAGCAGCATCAATATGGTGGATCCAAACAAACTTTCAGAAGTCACAGATGCGCGCGTATCTTCGGGCAGTATGATGCCTTTGTTCACAGCAAATTCCACATTAACAACAAAGTTTTTCTTGTGATCAAGGTCAAAGCCCACCACTTTTCCCACCACCACACCATTGATTTTAACCGGAGAACCGATGTTCAGACCCATAATGCTGTCAAATTCTGCATAAAACGTAGACGTCATGTGTTTGTGACCACAATATTTGTAATACACCCCACCTAAAATAGATACCACAAGAAATAGAATGACCCACGCCACCAACGATTCTATTCGATTTGTTTTTGCACCCATACGACACTCTATTCTTAGATTGTTTGTACGATACCACGGTCCAATCTTTTGTGCAATTATCTTTGGATCTCAAAGTTAAAAAAGTCTTTTTTTCGATAAATTTCTCAAAAATCTGTAAACATTTAATAAAAATTTTGTATTACAGTCTTCAAAATCGTTTGTTTTTCTGACTTTATAAAAAAAGACAAGCTGGGCCAAAGGGTTTAACGGCTCTGGCCCTATAAAAATGGGCTTGTCTTCCTCGATTTAATATCTTTTGTTACGATCTGCAGCATTTCACCCATCCACTTTTCTCCATCAGACTTTCTTGACCGCAGTAACACAGCAACCACAGGTCAAGAAGACTGTTCCTCTTTTTATGCACCAACCTGCCCACCTGTTGGGACATGAACAGCCCCACAGATGGACCTATTCATCAAGCAATCGGTTGATTCGGGCTTTCTTCATGTCCCTCTTTTGAAACTTCGCCCAACTTAGCACAGGCAAAACCAACAATACGAATGGATTTACCCAAGCGCTCGCCTTCCTGTTTCAAAAATTCTTTAACGGTTTTTCCAGAATCACGCACATAATCTTGCTCTTCTAAAACAATGGTTTCAAAAAACTTTCTCAAACGTCCTTCAACCATTTTGACCTGAACTTCGGCTGGCCTATCTCCGGACTGCTCTTGAATTTGCTCTTGCAGGAACTTTTTTTCTTTTTCCAAAACCACAGGAGAAACCTCGTTAATGGAAATACAATGGGGCCTGGTAAAAGCGATATGCATGGCCAAATTTTTACCCAAAGCCTTTAAGTCGTCCTCGTTTGCCTCTGATTCCAAGGCCACCAAAACCCCCAATGTCCCAATGTTTGGGGTGCCTGGAAAGGATTGGTGAATGTACGACACCACCACACCAGGATTAACATTAAGGGCGACCAAACGACGCAGCACAATGTTTTCTCCGATGGTTCCAGCCAACTCTAAAACGCACTCACCAATGGTCCCTCTTTTGTGATCTTTTGAATCAAAAGGATGCTCCAGCAATCGATCCACAGCGGTTTCAGAGCGTGCCATTGCTACGCCTAAAACAGAGGAAATCAACCCCTTGAACCGATCACCACGCGCCACAAAATCCGTTTCTGAACTGATTTCTATCAGCGCACCAAACCCACCAACACAGTCGGCCGCAATGGCCCCTTCTGATGCCAGACGATCTGTCTTTTTTCCGCCAACCAGAACCCCATTTTTTCGCAACCAATCCATGGCCGCAGACAAATCTCCTCCTGATTCTGTCAGAGCTTTTTTGCACGCACCAAAAGGAGCCAGCGTTTCTTCCCTCAATTGCTTTAGAACATCCATAGAAATTGTCATAACACTAAATCTCCTTATTTATATTAAATAATTGATCCAAGATCACCCTTTTACTTTAACCGCAGGCGCAGGAGAAGGCTCAAAATCCGGAACATTAGGAACATCATAGGACTTTTGATCAAATTCCTCTTGCAAACCCGACAAGACGGTCTTGGCCACCACATCGCAATAAAATTCGATGGCGCGCAAGGCATCGTCATTTCCAGGTATGGGATAATCTACTAATGTTGGATCTGTATTGGTGTCGACGATGGCAATGGTTGGTATTTTCAGTTTTCGTGCTTCTTTAACCACAATGCTTTCTTTGTTCGCATCAATCAAAAACACCATATCTGGCAAACCACCCATGTTACGGATGCCGCCCAGAGCCAACTCACATTTCCCCAGTTCACGGTGAAAACCCAACTGCTCTTTTTTAGTATAAGAGGAAAAATCCGCAGAATTTACACGATCTTCCACCTCTCTGAAATGCTTTAATGATGCAGAAATGGTTTTCCAATTGGTCAACGTTCCGCCCAACCAACGATGGTCCACATAATATTGACCGCACCGAATGGCAGACTCTTTGATGGCTTTTCTGGCCTGCAGTTTTGTCCCCACAAACAAAATTCTGCCGCCATTTTTGACACACTGGTGCAGGGCAGCCATGGCTCTGTTCATCAGCATCACCGTTTGGGGCAAATCAATAATATGAACGCCGTGGTGTTCCTTATAAATATAAGGTGCCATTTTTGGGTTCCAACGGGCTCTTTTGTGGCCAAAATGGACGCCTCTTTGTAACAAATCTTCTAATGATATGCTTGGTACTGTAAAACTCATTTTATATGTCCTGTCCAGTTTTCCTCTGCAGAGCGTTGATTGTGCACCGGAAGGATGCCCTGCATGAGAGATATATTTTCCATCAAACGTTACCACAAAAGCCCCCCCCTGTACAAGCACATGTACCGTGGGCTGCACCCTTGACGTGTGCTGTTAAACGCGTTATTATTCCAAAAAATAAGTTTACGATTTTTCCATGTCGAGATTTTGCTGCATCTCCCTAAAAGGACCCATGGTTGGTAATAATGTCAGCCACGCCAACAATAAAACAAAGCGCGTTTTCTATCCAAATGTTCGCTGGGTCAGCGTTTACAGCCAAATACTTTCTAAAAACATTGTGTTGAAAGTATCCTCTGCTGGAATGAAAACCATTGATAAAAATGGTGGCATTGATTTGTTTGTTCAAAAAAAATCCAACAGAAAATTGACGGCCCCGCTGTTAAAGTTTAAAAAAGACCTGGCCTTATTTACAGCCAAAAAGATTACAACCGAAATGAATTCGTAATATTAATTTGCAATAAAAAAACGGGTTGATATTCTTCTTTGAACCATTTTTGTAGGTTCAGAAAACAGTTCAACCCATTTCCAATGGACCGATAAAAAACTGCTCTATGGGTATAGATATGGACCTGGATTCAGATATTTCTATGGCATACCTTTAAGCTGTGCATTGTAAATTCACCCATAAAAAACCTGATTATATATGTGGATTGTAATACAGCCTTGTAACGCAGCCTTATAATATACTCTTGTAACGCGTTCTTTTGGTTTTGAAGGCTGTAACTTGAGCCATGTGGCGTGAATTGCCCATCTTTTTAATGCTCTTTTTGCACCTTGTCTGTCTGTTTTATGCCCTCTTGTGACTTTTGAACCAGCCGGCTGCCCATTATTTGACCAAGGCCCCCTCTTTGGACCTGCTGTGTCAGGCCCACAGCCATCCACTCATGCCTCCCTGTCCACACCCTCTCTGCCCATACCTCCCTGTCCACACCTCCCTGTGTTTAGATCCCGTATGACGCCCACCCTGTATGTGATCCAGAATCTTGAACCAAAGAGGTCAACCTAAACCACATTACCAAGAAAACCTGGGATAAACCATGGAAAACCACAGGCACACAAGGGGTCTGCCTGCACACTGAGGATAGGACCCCTGTGGGATAAACTTCAAAAAACAAAGGAATCCTGTCGGCCCAGCCTGCATATTAGGGAAAAAATAGAGTGATATCAAGCCTAAAAGAAAAACCGATTCTATAGCCAGAAAGCAAAAACCAAGGGTGCCCTAGGTGATCTTTTTTACCCGCCGACTGTGGCGAACAGAGGCCTTATGGCGAACAGCAGTCTTGGGCTTCTTTACAGCAAGAAAACTTTTTAACCCTCTTTTGGCAGAAACTGGCTTTCTGGACACCACATTCTTATGAGATCGGATCTTTTTTTTTGCCTTGGGCACCACCTGATTTCCGGCCGGGGAAACAGAGTGACTGACCCCTGGAATCGCTGCAACAGAACCACCCAAAGCGGCATATCTTTGTCTCAAGCTTTGTGCTTGCTTATAAAAATTGATTTTTTGCTTTCCAGAAACCATCGGGGTTTGAGTTTTTGACTGGTTTTTGCTGACTTGCAAAAAAGACTCTGGATTGATAGGGCGACTGGAACGATCCAAAACTTCTAGGTGCAGGTGGGTTCCTGTTGCCGTACCTGTGCTGCCCATCCCCCCTATGGTTTGCCCTTTGCGCACCCTTTGACCCACACGGACCATGGTTCGAGACAAATGAGCATACAATGTTCGGTAACCGTTGCCATGGGCAATGGTGACATATTTACCATAGGAACCATTTTGCGCAACCGACTTGATCACACCATCCCCCACTGAACGAATGGGCGAACCATGGGCTCCTGCATAATCTGTGCCGTTATGGTGCTTGATGCACTTGTGCACAGGATGCAGCCTTTTTCCAAAACGAGACGTCACTTGAACCTTTGATACCGGCGCACACCACGGAACAGACCGAGCCGCCCCACCCGACTGCAACCCAAAGCCTGCCAGTGTGCAAAAAATTCTGCGCGAATCATGGCGGCCACGCTGATAGGCATAATAGGTTTTTTTAACCCCTTTTTTTCCAATCTGAATCATTGCAATATGGTCAAGGACCAGGGTGCTGGTTTCCGAACATCGCCTGGTCTGAACCATTAATTCCACGGTTGACCCCTTTAAATTTCCCCACACAACCCCACTGCGTGCCAAACCTCTGGCAATGTCCACCATCAAACCCCTATCCAGCCCTGAGGACAAAAGAGATTTTTTCAGTGTCTGCGTGATGGGTAACTTCAAGCGCTCGTATTTTGCAACAACAGGAACCTTGATGCATTTGCTGGACCAGACGCCTGCCCCATGGCTCTGAATCAAAAAGGCGCTGCCCACATGGGTATAGACCTTGATGCTGGATAATGCCCCAGATTGAAACACCATTTTTATAATCTGGTTGGGACGAAAACGCCGCATCATCTTGGCAGACAAACAACGGGCAATGCCGTTAATGACATCTTGACGAATACCCGCTTGACGCAGTGCGCGACACAGCGATCGATCGGATCCCATGCGGATGGACGACTCTTGGCAATCCAGAGACTGCTTTTCCTCTGTTCCCCCAACGGGCGCCACCACCTGACTTACCCCAGTCCTCATCATGACCTGATCCGGCGTTGGGACATCCAACACAGCCGTTCCACAGGACAACAAGGCAATAGAAATTACCCCCTTTAAATTCTTTTCAAAGTTTTCTATTCTTTGACAAATAAAGTGATTTATAAAATCTGTCTTAAAAAAGTATTTACTGGAGTATAAAGTTCTCAAAGCGATTTAGTTTTATTTTTGATTAGTTAATATATTATAACAAAATCTTGAAATAATTCAACCCACTTCATGAAAAAAAACACCCCGCACAACCTGTTGAAAACAAAGGAAAGGGCCATGAATACTGATAAAATTGTGGGAAATGAGTAGCTTTTATTGTAAAAAATTAAATAAAAATAAACTAATTTGTGATTTTTTTTTGCAACGATGTGCAGGAGTGGAGGGACTCGAACCCCCAACCGCTGGTTTTGGAGACCAGAGCTCTAGCCATTGAGCCACACTCCTATATGCTGTAATCATACGTCATCGCGGTATAAAAAGAAAAGAGGTCAAAGGATCTTTTTCAAACAAATTTTTAAAAATACCGTTAAACAAACGAGCGCGCAGCGTAAATGGCTAGCCACCTTTCCAAGGGCTCGACACCGTCATCGCAGGGGTTTACCAAAATATTCTTGATGGCCCAGCCATTACTCTTGATCGTTCAACAAATAGGGGTAAATGACATCCGACATTTTGTGAAAATCTCTGTCACGGGTTACCAAAATGCCCTGATGACATCGGGCAGTCGATGCAATAATGGCATCAGGAACCCTCAAACCATAACGCTTTCTCAACTCTATGGCTTTTTCGGCAATATCCAGACACACGTGAATGGGGGAAAAATCCAAAAGCCACTGCTTTACCCGCTCTCGCTTTTCCTGATCCGCAATGCCAACCAACACCTCGATTAATGTAATGATGCTGATCAAAGTATGGATTTTGTCATCCCGATAAGACAGCAACAATCTTGCGGCTTGATGGCGACCTTGTAAATAATCAATAATGATATTGCTGTCAAGCACAACAGTTTTTGGGTTCATAGACAATCTCCGTTACAGATACCAAGATTTTCGAATGCGTTTTTGCAATAACAACCCGCAAACGTCCTCGCTTTGGTCCCTTAAAATGCCAAAAACACCCCCCTTTTCGTCCCCCCTCGCCCAAGGAAGCACATCCACAGGAGTGTCCTTATGGCCAACCTCTGGGTCACCACAACAGTCTGGATTTTTTGGACAAAATGCTGGTCCATCCCCCCGGTTTGTAACCCCCTGTGATGCATCATCGGCACCAAAAAAACCATGGTGGATAGGTAAAATGCAAGACCAATCCCCCTGGTTTGGGCATTCAAAATGGCCAACATCGGCCTCTGGATAAACGACAGGCCAAGAACAAAGGGGCCAATCTGTTGTATCATTTTGCCCATCCTGTGTTCCCAGAAAAAGGGAGGGCACCTGCCCCCATGACTGGGGTTTCGAGGACAATGGGCGCCTGCCCCAGAGATGAAAACGAATGTAAGAAAAAATACAAAAAACAGCCAGTCGATCTAAAAAATTACTAATATTTTTTTGAAAAAAAGCCATATAAAAACAATCTATGGGACTCTTTTTCAGAATAACAGGCCCCAGACCTGTAAATCAATTTTGCAAGGTTTTTGATTTGGATATAAAAAAGGGGGAAAGAGCATGTTGCCCCACCCCCATCCATTAGCGGCCCCAACAGAGCCCCCCTAGTTCAAAGAGAATCCCCAGCAGAGATTGCCTCCTCAAAGGAGTTCCAATTTTATTTGCGTTCTCCCATCAAATTTAATAGGGATATGAACAAATTGATGACACTCATGTACAAATTCAATGCCCCTAAAATAGACATTTTCTTGCGAACTTCTTCGTTATTGGGCAAGGCATAATACAGCTGCTTTAATGTTTGAGTCTGATACGCAATCAACCCTGTAAATAAAAAAACACCAATTAAAGAGACCAGAAAACCCATCATGCTGCTCTTTAAAAACATATTCACGATACTGGCAATGACGATTCCCCACAGACCCATCATTAAAAATGAACCCATGGCGGTTAAATCACGCTGTGTTTTGTGCCCATAAACGCTCATGGCGCCAAAGGTCAATCCCGTAATAAAAAAGGCCGATGCAATGCTGCCGGCCGTGTACACCGCAAAAATATTGCTTAACGCCACCCCCATCAAGGCAGAGTAAACCCAAAACAACATCTGAGCCGTCGATGCCGCCATCCGGTTTAACGCTGCGCCAAAATAAATGCTGATGCCAAAAGTACCAAACATGGCCAACAATGGAAAAATGCCCAAACTGCGCGGTGGCAGCAAAGCTATGCTATAGGACACCATCGCCGTCATCAATAATCCCAAGCCCATATATTTGTAAACACCCAGCAAATAGGTGTGCAGGCCGACGTCAACCGCACGCCGAAAGGTTGTTCGAACAGATCTCATTTTTACCTCATTTTTACTGAACTTTTTCATCATTTACCTTACCACACATTGTTAAAAAAATCAACAATAGGGCCCTGTTTTCAGCTTTTTTAAAACGTTACTTGGGCTAAACCTTGCCCAATCAAGGCCAAAGGTTGTCCCCGTCAAATCAACCCGCATTGGCATCAAGCCTCCCCCTTCCCCCTTTTTGTGTCTATTCCCACGGGTGCGCCCCAACACTGGATACCCCAGGACCCCATTTTCAGGATGCCGCCATGACCAACCCCATGGATCTGCTCTGCCCGCATAGCGCGGCTGAGGTAAAACAGCTTTGCGCATTGGTAAAAAATCAGTTAAAATTATAGGATATTTTTGAAACCAAGCCCCCTCTTTTGCCCCACCCGTTACGCCCACATAGGGCATGCTTTTCCCTTGATCATTTAAACTGACCATGGACCAATCCGTTTTACATCAACAGATGTCCAGTTTGAATGCTGCCCAATACCAGGCTGTGATGGCTCCATTGCAGGATATGCTGATTTCAGCCGGCGCTGGCACAGGAAAAACCAGAGTCTTGACCTTGCGTTATGCCCACTTGGCACTGGATGAAAACATTGACCCAAAAACCATCATGGCCGTGACCTTTACCAACAAGGCCGCCAATGAAATGAAACGACGTTTGTACGATCTTTTTCCGGTAAAAAACTTGTGGATTGGGACGTTTCACAGTTTGGGTTTACGCCTGTTGCGCCATCATGCCGAATTAATCGGCCGCAGACCGGATTTCAGCATCCTCGACACCCATGATCAAAATGCATTAATGCAAAAGTTAATCAAGGCCTCAGGGTCGACCAAAACCTATACGCCCCGCATGGTCTTGCCCATCATCAGTGGATGGAAACATCGATTGCTGTCCCCTGATGAAGTCTTGCACCCCCCTGTGCCCTTTTATTTAGACCTTTATAAGGCCTATCAATCCCATTTGGTTCAGATGAATGGCCTGGACTTTGATGATTTATTGATGTGCAGCCTGGGCCTGTTGCGCAACCATCCTGACATTGTGGAATCCTGTGGGTTTCAACACATTTTGGTGGACGAGTACCAGGACATCAACAGCATGCAGTATTTGTGGTTACGCGCCCTGTGTGGGTCAGATACCAAAGTATTTTGTGTCGGTGATGACGATCAGTCCATTTACGGTTGGCGGGGGGCAAGCATTGATAAAATTCTGAAATTCAACCAAGATTTTCCATCGGCCGGTCTGTTATGCCTAGAGGATAACTATCGTTCTACGCCGCATATTTTATCCGCAGCCAGCCATTTAATTGGTCACAATTCGACGAGACACGGGAAAACATTGCGCACACAATCGGCATCGGGTGAAAAGGTTGCCATTCAAGGCTTGTGGGACAGTGGCGAAGAGGCCACCTTTATCGCCGACAAAATTATGACATCTGCTCGGGCGGGGGTTGCCCTGTCCACCATGGCCATTTTGGTCAGAACTGGCGCCCAAACCAGGGAATTCGAGGAACGATTTGTTCAGCAAAACATCCCCTATTATTTGGTGGGCAACACACGATTTTACGACCGTTTGGAAATTCGCGATGTGGTGGCCTATTTGCGTGTTGTGCACTCTGAAACAGATAATTTGGCCTTTGATCGCATCATTAACACCCCAAAACGTGGCATTGGGCCCAGCACCATGGAAACGTTGTATGCTCTGGTGCCAGAACATGGTGGGTCCCTGGAACGTGCCGCCAGAGCCCTGTGCAGCACGCTGAAAGATGGGGTGTTGTCGCGCAGTTTGAAGGTCTTTTTATCCATGATCAGCGCTTGGCGGGGGCGTTTAAGCACCACAAATTTAGGCCAATTAACGGAATGCATCATCGCCGATTCTGGGTATGCCCACATGTGGAAAGAGCAAGGCATTCAAGGTCAAGCCCGCATGGACAACATCATGGAACTGATCAAAAGCATTGATCATTTTGCCACCTTGGGTGAATTTTTAGACCATGTCAGTTTGCTGACCGAAGTCAACGATGGCGAAAAGAACGAGGGCATTGCCATGATGACCTTGCACGCGGCCAAAGGATTGGAATTTGATCATGTGTTTTTACCTGGGTGGGAAGAAGGCCTATTCCCCCACATCCGATGCATCGAGGAACAGGGGAAAAAAGGCATAGAAGAAGAGCGCCGCTTGGCCTATGTGGGGTTAACGCGTGCCAAAAAAACCAGCACCATCAGTTTTTGCTGGAATCGAAAAGGACATCAGGGATTTTCCCCATCCTCGCCATCGCGTTTTATTCAGGAATTGCCTGCTGACGATGTGGTCATGACGTTAAAGTTAAAACATAATGCCACGGACGCCTCTGTTGCCGAGCAAAAACGGGTGATGCACAGTGTATTTGGTGCAGGCGTGGTGCAAACAAAAATGGGCCACATGGTTTCCGTATTGTTTGAAAAACATGGTCTGAAAAAAGTCATCGATCGATTTTTAAAGTTTATATGACCCCATGATGCCCCACACCCCCACCAATGAAATGCCTAATTTACCCACTGTAACGGCCGCAAGCCATCATTTTCCTGCCCATTTTCATATTGACCATTTGGCCAAAACCGTTCCACGGGGGCCCTTTTTAGGTCTCGATTGGGGAAAATCTCGTGTGGGCATTGCATTGTCGGATCCGGATAATACGCTGTCCATGCCGTTAAAAGTGGTGCCAACGGGGGGGGCTCTGCGTGGTGAGCTATCCCAATTATGGAAGGATTATGCCATCAAGGCCATTGTCATTGGTTGGCCCATGCATCATACGGGTGAACCAAGCACCTTGTGCGCACCCATTTTGCGTCTGGCCACACGTCTGCACGATGATCATGGTTGGCCCATTGCCCTATATGACGAGCGGTTTACCACCCAAGGTGTGGCTGCCTTTTTATACCAACCCAAAGCGGTCATTGACGATCATGCCGCTGCACTTATGCTTCAAGGAGCCATTTTTCGATGGAAAACAATCACCTCTCCGCCCTGCCCTTACACAGCGATTCGACCATCACCGTTATAGGGGCTCGCGAACACAATCTAAAAAACATCAATTTAAGCTTGCCCAAAGGGGATTTAATCGTCTTTACAGGGCCCAGTGGGTCTGGCAAGAGCTCTTTGGCCTTTGATACATTGTATGCCGAGGGCCAGCGTCGCTATGTCGAGAGCTTATCGGCTTATGCCCGACAATTTTTAGACCAAATGTCCAAACCCGATGTGGATCGCATTGATGGATTGTCCCCCGCCATTTCCATCGATCAGAAAACCACGGCCAACAATCCCCGTTCCACGGTGGGCACGGTGACAGAAATTTACGATTATTTGCGCCTGTTGTTTGCGCGCGTTGGCACGGCGTATTCCCCCACAACGGGTTTGCCCATTTCGCCCCAAACGCGTCCTCAAATGATTCAACGCATTGAAAAAATGCCAGAAAACACCCGGTATATGCTGATGGCTCCCATTGCGCGCAGTGAAAAAGGAGAATTTCGTAAAGAGCTGGAAGATTTACGCAAACGGGGGTATCAACGGGTACAAATCGACGGCGTCATTCATGAATTGGATGGTGTGCTGCCCGTTTTAACCAAAAACAAACGTCACACCATTCATGTGGTGGTCGATCGCTTGGTGCAAAATGATCAAGAGGATACGCGAGCCCGTTTAATGGCCAGTTTGGAAACAGCCCTGGCTTTGGGTCGAGGCATTGTGGTCATTTCCCCCGTTCCATCGCCTGATG
The DNA here is from genome assembly GCA_964202705.1 of Holosporaceae bacterium. GTDB lineage: Bacteria > Pseudomonadota > Alphaproteobacteria > Holosporales > Holosporaceae. The sequence continues at coordinate 9,783 of CAXNJQ010000002.1, read as the reverse complement.
ATGCCCATCAGATAGAGCCCTTTACCCTGTCATCCCAATTTTCTTGTCCAGAATCTGGATTTACGCTGGAAGAAATCGAACCCCGGCTGTTTTCCTTTAACAATCCTTTTGGTGCCTGTCCAGCGTGTTCTGGTTTAGGGGTACCAGAATGGGGGGTGGCCCATTATGGCGATGATTTGATGGATGTGGCGAAATTGCCCATCTGTGACGCCTGCCAAGGGTATCGTTTAAAACCCGAGGCATTATGCATCAAAATTTCTGGTGATCATATTGGTCAGGTGTGCCAACGGGCAATCGATGAGATTTTCCAATGGTGTCAGAATGTACCTGTGGATTTAAATACCCAACATTTGGCCATCGCTGATCGTATTTTGCGGGAAATCAACAGTCGGTTATGCTTTTTACTAGAGGTCGGATTGGGTTACTTATCTCTGTCTCGGGGTTCGGGCACCTTGTCAGGAGGAGAAAGCCAACGCATTCGTTTGGCATCCCAAGTGGGGTCGGGTTTAACGGGCGTATTGTATGTATTGGATGAACCATCCATTGGGTTGCATCAACGCGACAATGCTCAGCTGTTAAAAACATTGACGAAATTAAAGGCGCTGGGCAATACGGTTATTGTGGTGGAACATGACGAGGATACCATTCGATTGGCCGATTACGTGGTGGATTTTGGCCCTGGTGCTGGACGTTACGGTGGAGACATTTGCGCCCAGGGCTCTTTGCAGGCCATTTTAGAATCGCCCAACAGCCTGACGGGTGATTTTTTAAGTGGTCGAAAACGCATTGATGTACCCGAAAAACGCCGTACCAGCGATAAAAAGTTGCGTATTGTCAATGCCTGGGCCAATAATTTAAAACACATCAGCGTGGATTTCCCCCTTGGAACGCTGATTGCTGTTACAGGGGTTTCTGGCAGCGGTAAATCATCCCTGATAATGGATACGTTACGAGAAGGCTTGGCCGATCATTGCAACAAGGCATCCTTTTCCGTGGCGTGCGATGCCATAGAGGGCACAGAACACATCGATAAGTTGGTATCCATCGATCAGTCGCCCATTGGGCGTACGCCTCGATCCAATCCTGCCACCTATACGGGGGTGTTTACCCCTATACGCGAATGGTTTGCCTTTTTGCCCGAATCCAAAGCATTGGGATATGGTCCAGGTCGGTTTTCCTTTAACGTCAAGGGTGGCCGATGCGAGGCATGCGAGGGCGATGGCGTTTTAACCATTGCCATGCATTTTTTACCCGACATTCAGGTCCCCTGCGAGGCATGCAAGGGTAAACGTTACGGATACGATACCCTTAGCATTACCTACAAAGGAAAATCCATAGCCGATGTTTTGGCCATGTCGTGCGAAGAAGCGAGCCTGTTTTTCAGTGCCATTCCCAGCATTGCCCAACGTCTGAAAACACTGGTGGATGTGGGGTTGGGATACGTTCAAATCGGACAATCGGCCCCAACCTTATCGGGCGGCGAAGCCCAAAGGGTAAAATTGGCCAAGGAGTTAAGTCGGCGTTCTACGGGAAAAACGGTTTATATTTTGGATGAACCCACCACGGGTTTGCATTTTAACGATGTCAAAGTATTGTTGGGCGTATTGCATCGTCTGGTGAATCAAGGCAATACGGTGATTGTCATTGAGCATAATCTAGAAGTGGTTAAAACAGCCGACTGGGTCATTGATATTGGGCCAGAGGGAGGAAGTGGGGGTGGCATGGTGGTATCCGAGGGTACACCTGAACATGTGGCCCAAACGGCTGGCAGCTATACGGGGCAATATTTGGCTCCTTTGTTGCAGAATGCCGCTTCTGCCCCTTGAGTCTGGGGGCTCTGTTCTCTAAGCTATCAAAAAGACTTCTGTGTGATACTCCATGACCGCCCTACCGTCTACAATGCTGGTTAAGCCCCAGTGGATCAAAGCCAGAGCCGCGTTAACACCGACATATTATGAAACGGCCGATACGGTTCAAAGGTTAAATCTGCATACGGTGTGCCAAGAAGCGGCTTGCCCCAACATCGGGGAATGTTGGAGTAAAAAACACGCCACCGTCATGATTTTAGGGCGCATTTGTACCCGAGCCTGTCGATTTTGCAACGTGGCGACGGGAAAACCAACCCCAGTGGATCCCATGGAGCCAGAAAATACGGCCCTTTTGGTGCAGTCCTTGGGGCTGGCTCATGTGGTGGTTACATCGGTGGACCGTGATGATTTACCTGATGGGGGGGCAGAGCATTTTTCCCAAACCATTCTGGCCATTCGCGCTGTTATGCCAGAAACCACCATCGAAGTGCTAACCCCTGACTTTTTGAATAAAAATGGGGCCCTGGAAACGGTCATTTCTGCCCGTCCCGATGTATACAATCATAATGTGGAAACGGTGGCACGATTGTACCCCCATATTCGCCCAAAGGCGCGGTATTTTCATTCGCTGTATCAATTAAAACGGGCAAAAATGTTGGATGCATCGGTGTTTACCAAATCGGGATTTATGGTGGGATTGGGCGAGGATGCCATGGAAATTCGACAACTGATGAATGATTTGCGCTCTGCTGATGTGGATTTTTTAACCATTGGACAATATTTACAGCCTACGCCAAAACATTATCCTGTGATGGCCTATTTGCCTCCTAAGGCCTATACGTTAATGGAACGTGCAGCCATTCGAAAAGGATTTTTACATGTATCGGCATCACCACTGACGCGATCGTCGTACCATGCGGGCGATCATTTTCAACGTTTAAAAGCCGCACAAAAAGCCAAAAATTCTGGATAAACTGGTGACCTAGGGGTCAGAAAAACCCGCTATGTGAAATCATCTTTGACAATGTCCGCATTTTTGAGTGTAATGATAACGAAGAATCTTAGCCAATAGAGAGCATTTCATCATGTCTATCCCCACCATTTCTGTCACGTTTGTTCAAGATGGCTCACCCATTACCGTGCAATCCTGTGTCGGAATGACCCTCTTGGAAACAGCACGCAATCACCACATTTCTCTGGAAGGGGCCTGCGAAGGTTCATTGGCATGCTCGACCTGTCATGTGATTGTGGACCCAAAATGGTACCCAAAACTATCTGAAACCTCTGTGGACGAAGAAGACATGCTCGATTTAGCCTTTGGCTTAACCAACACATCTCGTTTGGGATGCCAGATTGTTTTATCCCTTGAATTAGACGGCTTGGTGGTCACCATTCCAGGACAAACACGCCATTTGGTATCTATGAACAACAAAGACTCTGTGGATTAATTGTAATATTTGCATTTTTCATACTGAAAAGGCTACTCTGAAAAAGAGAAGGCTGCATTTATTATATATTTTTTATATTATTCAATGCCTTTTTCAAAAAAAAATTTGCAATTTTACATAAAATAGATCTTATCCTAGGAGTATGTCTTTATGTCATCCCGAGTACCGTCAACCCGAACCTACAAGATGCTTTTGCTGGAAGAAGGCATTGCCATGCCAAAAGGTCAATTAAGTGTTTCTGATTTATCTAATACCATTTTGAAGAATTTAAAAAACTTTAAAGAGGGCGAAGAGCTGGTTCTATTAAGAAGAAGACCTGTTTCATCGGACGATTCCAACAGGGGAAGCCACGGAAGGTTAAAGGACGATAAGCCGTTAACCCTAGATCAGTTGTATTCTGTGGGGACTTTGGTCAAAATTGCTTCTGACAAAATCAGTTCTGATCAAAACTATGCCTATGGTCGAAAAGTCATATTTACAGGAATAAAACGTTTTGCCGTCACCAGCATTACGGTGGGTGATGCCATACCGATTGTATATGGCAAAATAATGGAAACAGAAATTCATTTATCCCAAGAGATAGAGGCCAGGCGCCCTTTGATCCAACAAAATATACGTAAAATGTGTGACGACGGTATTATAAAGCAATCTGACAGAATCTTGTCTATTTTAGCCACTTCTGATCACGAAGAAATGCTTGACCTGTTGGTTCATGTTTTGGATACGGATATTATTGAATTATCTACAAAACAAGCGGTGTTAGAAACCCCTTGCCTGCAAAAACGGTATGATCTGGTACTGGAAAGTTTGATCAATAAAATAGGGATCATTTCTACGCAGAAAAAACTGAAAATAACGATGCAGCAAAAGCACAACGATAGTCAGAAGAAATATTTGGAATCCATATACAGACAAACCATAGAAGAAGAATTTGGTGGGGATCCCAGCATGACGGCGTTATCTCAAAAAATTAAAAATTCTAAAATGCCGCCAGAAGCCCGGGAAAAAGCACTATCTGAATTTGAAAAATTACGAAGAAGCTCTCATCAAGAAGCCGCCATCATACGGACATATATCGATTTTTTGTGCGATTTGCCTTGGGGAATACGTTCTGAACTGGAAAACAATCTAAATAAAGCAGAAAAAACATTGGACGAAAGTCATTATGGATTGGAAAAAATCAAAGAAGCCATTGTGATGCATATTGCCGTCAGCATGCGTTCAAAGGGGCCTATGGGGAGCATACTCTGTTTTGTGGGGCCTCCTGGGGTGGGTAAAACCTCTCTGTCGTCCACTGTGGCAAAGGCGTTGGGTCGAAAGTTTATACGCTTTGCCCTGGGTGGGGTCAAGGATGAAGCCGAAATCAGAGGACATCGCCGGACGTATTTAGGGTCCATGGCTGGAAGAATTTTGAATTCCATTAAAACGTGCGGCACCATCAATCCCGTATTTTTATTGGATGAAATTGATAAAACAGGCAGAGATTTTCGAGGAGATCTGTCTGATGCCTTACTGGAGGTGCTGGATCCAGAGCAAAACCATGAATTTACAGATCATTATTTAGAGGTCGCCTTTCCCCTGAATGAGTGTTTTTTCATTTGTACAGCCAATGATGTCAATAAAATTCCACCTGCTTTGTACGATCGTATGGAAATCATCCAACTGTCCAGTTATACGCTTGATGAAAAATTGGAAATTGCCAAGAAACATCTCATCAAAAAACAAATGACCAAAAGTGGGGCTCTAGATTCAGAATTTTCCATCAACGATAAGGCCCTGGCGATGTTGATCGATCAGTATACCAGAGAGTCTGGCGTGCGCGATTTAAGCAGAAAAATCAAGTATTTAATTGGAAAAGCCATTGTGCAGAACATAAAGGGGAATATGGCCCCTGAACCGGCTGAAGAAAATGGGACAGAGTCAAGTGGAACGGAGAAGAATGGGGATCATAAGGGCCATGCAAGGGTACAGAATGGGGCGCCTGAATCTGCACGGGATGATGAATCTGGTCAAGGGACATCAGGAACAAATCCACAAAAAGAAGAGGTTGTTCATAATAAAAAACAAACCAAAAAAATTACAAAAAAAATAAAACTTTCCATTACGGCAAACAACTTGGAAAAACATCTTGGCCCTGCCCCGTACTCTGAACGCGATAAAAAACGAGCCAATCAAATCGGGGTGATTAACGGTTTGGCGTGGAGTTCTGTTGGCGGATCTGTTTTAATGATCCAAACTTCTCTGATTGCAGGCCGAGGTAAAATTATCAGCACGGGCAGTCTGGGCAATGTGATGGAGGAATCGACCAAAGTCGCCTTTACGTGCATTAAATCCATGGCAAAAGATCGGGGTTTTCGTTTGGATATGCTAAAAGACAAGGATGTCCACGTTCATTTTCCAGCCGGTGCTACGCCAAAAGATGGACCATCAGCAGGGTGTGCCATTGCCCTGTCCATTCTATCGGCATTGCTGAACATACCCATTGCGAGCTCTATGGCCATTACAGGAGAAATCAGTTTAAACGGTGAAAGCTGGCCCATCGGGGGATTAAAAGAAAAGCTGTTGGCGGCCCATCGATGTGGGATTAAAACCGTCTTGATTCCAGAATCCAATCGGGGCAATGTCATCGATATTCCTCAAAATGTTTTGGATGACCTTAAAATTGTGTACATATCACACCTGGATGATGCCCTGAAGCATGCCTTGGTTGGGTACACCAATCAATTCAGCGCTGCAGACACAGAATCAGAGGGGGAAAAAGAAGTTCTGGGCCGTAAGCCAAAAAAAACCCTGAATAAATCCCATAAAACAGATCAAGACCTCCATCCCGTTGGGCCTGATGTTGATAAGACCGCAGAAACGGATGCAGAAACGGATGGCGAAGAAGGGGACAAAAACCCCAAATAATAAGCGCCCAGCAGGCTGACCAGTCTAGAGCAGGCTACTCTTAAAGTGGCCTGCCGTTTAGATATCTGTAATGGTCTTTCTAAGGGGCTTCTTTTTTTTAAAACAAGACTTTGGGATCTTGGGCAGGCTGTGGCGATGAGATCTTCTTGGGGGTCTGCAGCCCTATTTTTTGGTGAAAACCCATGGCGTTAAACCAGAGCGGCCAGATCAAAAACCAGAGAACTTTTCCTTTTCACCCACCAGAATCCTGATTTAATTGCTTTTTTTGTGGGTCCGAGGTATCATCCAGAGTCCCTTTAACAAAAATGCTATGGTACTGAATCGCTCTAAAACCGCATTGAACCCCCATCTTTTTGGTGCGTGTTTTACGTGGCTGATCAGCAGTTTGTTTTACAGTTTTCAATTTTTTTTACGCAGTTCCCCCAATGCCATGAGCCATTCACTGATGGCCCACTTTAGCATCGGCATAGAAGAAATTTCCTGGTTTTCGGCCATGTATTTTGTGTCTTATTCGTTACTCCAGGTTCCTTTGGGCATAGCACTGGATGTTTGGGGGCCAAAACGTATTTTACGCATCGGAACGCTCATTTGTATGGGCGGAGCCATAATGTTTGTACTTTCCCCCACCTTTGGCTTTGCCTTATTGGCGCGTATGTTTATTGGTATGGGGGCGGCGGCATCCTTTATCGGCAGCATTCGCATGAGCACTTTGTGGTTTTCCCCCCAATATTTGGCTTTTTCCATTGGTTTATTGTCGGCCATGGGTAAATTGGGCAGTGCTCTGGCCATTAAGGCTTTGCCCCGTCTTTTAGAATATGGTTACAGTTGGCAATCGGTCATTGGTTTTTTGTGTATCGTGGGCACATTGTTGACCATCTGTGTGTGGATGTTTTTGAAAAATGGTCCCCAAGATGCTTTTCATGGGGTATCGCACACGCCTTCTTGGACCATTATTCGTAAAGAGAGCTGGAGCGTATTAAAAAAACCCATCGTATGGGCCATGGGCATTTATGGATATTCCATGTATTTGGTTTTATCCGTTTTGTCTGACACCTATTCCATTAATTTTTTATCATCCAGTTTAAATATATCAAAAGAATATGCAGGCAGTTTGTCCTCTTGGGCCCCCATTGGTTCGGCCATTGGCGCGTCTGTGATTTCCTTTTTATCCGATCATTTTAAACAACGTAAATTATTTTTACGCATCTGCTCTTGCTTGACCTTGTTTATCAGCAGTTGGGTTTTTTATGGCCCTGCCCTGCCGCCAGCCATCGTCGGCGTTTTGTTTTTTATACTGGGGGTTGTCTCTAGTGGTCAAATTTTAATTTTCGCCATTGTGGCAGAGAGTTTTCCATCACGTTTAACGGGCATTTCCATTGGCATTACCAATGCATTGCTGATGTTGGGCGGCGCCATTCACAACCCTTTGGTGGGAAGTCTTTTAACCCTTCGATCGGGCAGCGGCGAACCAGATCTGATGGATTATCGATTGGCATTCAGCAGTCTAACGGCATGTTTTTTACTCGCATCCATTATCAGTTTCTTTTCAAAAGAAACCCATCCATCGAAAACGCCTCCGATGGCGGCCTAACCCTTCCCTTTTTATGGGCGGGATTCAAGGGGGGGCAGGTCAACCCAATGCATATGCATACGCGGGCATATAAACTGCGCGGGCACATACACTGAAAAGACGGGGCATCACAGGGGAAATCAAGCAAAAATAGATTTTTGGTCTTGCCATTGTGTAAAATAATAAGTAGGGGTATCCAATCCACAGGGTTGCTGCAGGGAAAAATGCCAGAGCAATCCAAACCTCCGGCACACCTTATTCGGATGCTTATGCCCCTCTTCTCTTTTTCCTAGGACTTCGTGCCATGATTTGCTCTGACAATCGCCCCATTTTTTTACTCAGTATCGATGGTGGTGGTATTTTAGGTTTATTTGCATTATCCGTATTAAAACATTTAGAACAAAGAATGAAACGCCCTATATGCTCTCTTTTCGACTGTATTTCTGGTGTTTCAGCTGGTGGGTTAATTGCCCTGGGTCTGGTGGTACCCAATGCCAACCAATCTGGACCAGCCCATGGCGCAGAACAATTGTTTGATTTATTTCAAACAGGGGCCCAGCAGATTTTTCACAAAAAAATCAATCAAAAAATCCCCATACTCAGCACCCTCGACCTTTTAATTTCAGCAAAATATTGTGCACTGACGGCAAAAAAAATATACACCCAGTTGGTGGGCCAGCACACATTCTCGCAAAGCCTGACCCAAACCATTATACCAGCGTATAATATCCATGAGACGGAGGTAAAAACCCCGCGCATCAAAATTTTTGATTCTTTTGCTATTCAACATAAAAAAACCCACGATTATTTTATGCACGACATTGCATTGGCCACATCGGCCATTCCCACCTATTTTCCTCCTCATCCCATGCACACCATCACCAATGGAAAAGCTGTTCTGTCTGATGATTATTTTATCGATGGTGGGGTTGCCATCAACAATCCAACTCTATTGGCTTATGAAAAATTGCGCTCGCGTTACCCCAAATCCCCCATCCATATACTCTCTTTGGGTTCAGGTCGCAAATCGGATGTTTACGCGGACATCAAGCGGAACAAATGCCCAGGGGTTTTGGCTTGGTTAAGTAAAATAGGGGTTTTGATCAGCGATCCTCAATTGTCGGTTTATGAAAAACTGTTGAAAAATTTACGAAAAAAAGATCAAAATCCTGGGGCCTATTGGCGAATAGAGCCCCACTTCAGGTCCAATATGTCAAAACTAGACAATGTTTCAGATCACCATTTAAAACACATTGCAAAAGCCAGTACGGATATGCTTCATCGCCATCGTCATGTTCTGGACGCCATCGTTCATGCCTTGTCACAAAGGCGCCCGGAGGAGTAAACCAGAGGGGCCATGGGTTTCGAATAATCCAATTGCATGGCTGTGCGAACATGGTTCATTTTTTCCTGCACCCTTTTGCGCGCCTGTTTGGATCCCTCCATCAGGATGTCCATGGCATCTTGGTCACGCACCGTGTGGCGTTTTTCGACAATGGGGGCCAGCAATTCATCCAAAACAGAAAACAGATATTTTTTTAACACCACATCGCCCAGGCCACCTTTTTCATAATGGGTTTTAAAGGCACTGACTTGCTCCTGATCGGGTGCAAAGGCATCCAAATAGTGAAAAATCATGTTGCCTTCGACTTTTCCAGGGTCTTGAACGTGAATATGTCCAGGATCTGTATACATTTGGAATACTTTTTCGCGCAAAACGTCTTTGCTGTCTTTTAAATAAATCGCATTATTTAACGACTTACTGGCCTTGTGTTGCCCATCAATGCCCATTAATCGTGCCGTGGGGCTGAGCACACCGTTGGCTTCTTGCAAACAGGGGCCATACAGTCGATTAAATCGGCGCACAATTTCATTGGTGATTTCAATCATGGGCATTTGATCTTGACCCACTGGAACCAGAATATTTCCAGATTCTGGCAGACCAAAGGCCGTAATATCGGCCGCTTGACTGACGGGATAACACAAAAATCCTGCGGGCAAACTTTCTTGCATCCCTTTTTGCTGAATTTCAGACTTAACGGTGGGGTTA
>CAXNJQ010000001.1:0-40687 GCA_964202705.1 Holosporaceae bacterium | reverse complement strand
CATTTGCAATAAATCGACCCCCATCAAAAATCCTTTTTTACCAATCAGCGGCAAGGTCCATTGACACCAACCTCCTGGTGCACACCCCAAATCCAAAACATGCATGCCCGGTTTCAAAATGCGAAACTTTTTATCGATTTCTTCCAGTTTGAACACGGACCGGCATCGATACCCTTTGGCTTGGGCTTTGTGCACATAAGGATCGTTCATGTGTCGCAACAACCACTGACTGGATGATGGCTTTTTTTTCTTGCGCAAATTAAAGATTTTTTCACGAACCATAAGCGTTTTTTCCTGGTGACAGAGACATGATGTGTCAGTGCTCTGTCTTTTCATGATCTTGGCTAGCACGCAAGGCGTCCAAGGCACGTTCAAAACGTTTGGCATGAGATCGTTCGGCTTTTGCCAGGGTTTCAAACCATTCGGCAATTTCCTCAAAACCCTCTTCTCTGGCTTTTCGGGCCATATGCGGATACATATCTGTATATTCGTGGGTTTCACCATGAATGGCCGACTTCAGGTTCTCTTCGCTTGTTCCGATGGGACAATCGGTTACGGGATCACCAACAAAAGATAAAAAGTCCATGTGGCCATGGGCATGGCCTGTTTCACCCTCTGCTGTGGATCGAAATAAGTCTGCTATGTCGCTTTTTCCCTCGATATCCGCCTTGGCTGCAAAGTACATATAGCGTCGATTGGCCTGAGCTTCGCCTGCAAAAGCTTGCTTTAAATTTTGTAATGTTTCTGACTGAGACAATGCCGCCATTAGAGGCTTTTTTGCTGTGGACATTTTATTAATTGATCAAAAATATTACTTTTACTACACGCGTTTTATCACCCAAAGTCAATACCGTCAGTTGGACAAAACGGCCACCATTTGTTTTCCCTAACCAAAAAATTTATACTGTAACCATACGAAAAATCTAACCCATTGCCTTTTCCAATGAAGTCCTTGATTCTGGTTGATTTTTACAAAAAACCGACCTGGTCAATTCTAAAAACGTCCGTATTGTTTTGTTTATCAATGGCCATTATTTACCCCAAAAACTCGGCCCAAACCCTGATTACCCACAGCCGCATTGCTGCAAAAACCATCAAGCACCCCCCTTCTGCAAAAATCACCCCACGCATCGTGCCCAAAAAGCCCACTGCGCACACACGTTTGATCAAAACAATTCCACGGCCCCAACAATGCCATTCTCGGTATGCCTGTTTAGGAAAGAAGGTCAATTGGCGATCTGGCCCTGGATCTGATCATGACATGGTGTGGTTTTATGAATCTCCTGATTGGCCCGTTGTTGTGTTAAAAAAGTACAGCAATTGGTACTATATCAAAGATTTCACAGGGGAATTGGGCTGGGTAAAAGGCGGCATGTTGCGATTCAAAACGACCCTGCTGATCACCAAAGACACCCCTTTGTACAGCAAAGATCGGAAAGGCAGCCCACCAAACGCCCTATTGAAAAAGGGGGCCATCGTACGGTATATTAGGCACACGGACGGGAAATGGATTTATGTGGTGGAACCAGAACATCGTCTATATGGATGGATTCTGTCGGATACCATCTGGCCTAATCCCGCATCACTCTAATGACAAAAATCCACCATGAGTCAGACACAAACAAAAAATAATTCGTCCGTTTTATTGTGGGGCAAGCATGTCGTTCAGGCGGTACTGCAAAATCCTCACCGTCACGTAGAGTGTCTCTATACCCTCAACACCATTCCAGAACCCCCCTTTAATACCCAACGGTGCCCCATCCGTACCGTCACAGCCGATCAACTATCCAAATGGTTGCCCCACGGTGCGGTGCACCAGGGAATCGCTGTACGCACGAGTCCCTTGAAATCACCCGATATTTCTGAATTGGATCCAAAACAAGGCATGGTTTTGATGTTGGATGGCATTGTGGACCCCCATAATGTGGGGGCTTTGTGGCGCAGTGCGGCCGTATTCGGGGCATCCGCCCTGATTGTGACCAAAAACAATTGTCCTCCTTTGGATGGCGTCGTGTCCAAAACCGCCTGTGGTGCCAGCGAACTGGTCCCATGCATCATGGTCAGCAATTTGGTGCGTGCCATGGAAACCCTTAAGACAGCAGGCTTTTTCTGCGTTGGTCTGGCCGAAGAAGGATCCATTCCCTTGGACAATTTGGATTTATGGCCGCTGGCACTGGTGATTGGTTCAGAAGGCGTTGGATTGCGTCGTCTGACGCGACAATGCTGTGATGCCCTGGTTTCCATTTCATCGGCTGGTGCTTTTTCCACCCTGAACGCGTCCGTTGCTGGTGCCATTGCTCTGCAAAAAGGATTTCAAATCGGCCTACGGCACTGACCCCCCCTGCTCTATTTCACCAGTTCGGCATAGCCATCAGTGGGCAACCCTTTTGCCCACTCTGTTTTGCCACTCTGTTTTTCCATATTCCTCCTGGTTCATTCCGGGCAAGATCCCTATGATTTTCTGTATCAAAATTGGATTTTATGTGTCCCAGAGGGCTATGCTATACCAAAGGCATTCCGTTATTTTCCGCACCATGTCCAATGAAAACCCCAGTCCAAGGGATGTTTTACAGCGACTTTCTGGCATGATTCCCCATAAAGTTTTGTCTGGTTTGTCCGACACCATTTGGGTTTGGGCGCCAACAGCTGACCCCAGCAACACCACCATCTTGGCCCTGCGTTTGGCCCACTTTCTGGGCCAGTGTGCCCATGAATCTGATGGCTTCAAACGCACTTATGAAAATCTGAATTATTCTGCCCAGCGTCTGAAAACATTGTTTCCAAAATACTTTCCAGATTCCAGCACCGCAAAAAAATATGCCAAATCTGGCAAAGAAATTGCGTCTAGGATTTATGCTGAACGCATGGGCAATGGGGACGAATCATCGGGCGATGGGTTTCGTTTTCGTGGTCGCGGATATCTGCAATTAACGGGTCGCGATCAGTATACCCGGTTCAGTTCGTTTATTGGATACGATTGTGTTCTTGATCCTGATGCCGTGGCGAAAAAGTATCCCTTGGTTTCGGGTCTCTTTTTTTTCCATGACCAGCTGTTATTTCCCGTCTGCCATCAGGGCATAACCCCAGAAACCATCAAACACATCACATTCCGGGTGAACGGGGGCCACCATGGTTTGGAAAAACGCATCCATTATGTTCGGGCATTTTTTGAAAAACTGAATCCAAAACCAGGATTTTAGCCCATACCGGGCCAGAGCCTTCTTTTTAGGGATAGATTTTTGACATTTCTTACCCTATAATTAGAACCATTGGATGGGTGGCTGAGTGGTTAAAAGCACCGGTCTTGAAAACCGGCAAACGTGCAAGCGTTTCGTGGGTTCGAATCCCACCCCATCCGCACTTTTTAAACCAAAGACAAGATGATCGAACTTAAAGGCGTTTCTCTGAATCGCGGGGCCAAAACATTACTGAATCAGGCTAATTTATCCATTCATCCTGGTGAAAAGGTTGGATTAATTGGATCCAATGGTTCGGGAAAATCCACCTTATTATCCCTGTTGCGCAAAGAATTAAAAGAAGACGCCGGCGATGTCATCCTATCCAAGCAGTGGCGTATATCGTCTGTGGCCCAAGAATTAGAACAAAGCGACACAACGGCCATTGATTTCGTATTGTCAGGCGACGAGGAATGGTCATCCATTCAAAAACAGTTGACCGTGGCTGAACAAGAGGGAAACACATCAGAAATTGTGGCATTGCATGATCGATTGGCCGCCATTGATGGGTACAGTGCGCCTGCTCGGGCGGCTGAATTATTGCATGGTCTGGGATTTTCTGCATCCCAACAAAACTGGGCCACCCAATCCTTTTCTGGCGGTTGGCAAATGCGCCTGAATTTGGCACGCGCCCTGATGAAACCTTGCGAATTGATGCTGTTGGATGAACCGACAAACCATTTGGATTTGGATGCCATTGTGTGGCTGGAACGTTGGTTGCAACGCTTTTCTGGCACGCTGATCATCATATCCCACGACAGCGTATTTCTAGACAATGTGGTTCAAAAAATTGTGTGGTTGAATCAAAAGAAATTCGAATCCCACAAGGGAAATTATTCTGACTTTATTGTATGGCGTGCGGAAAAAATTCAGTTGCATCAAAAAATGGTGGAAAAGCAAGAACAAAAACGCGACCATTTACAATCCTTTGTGGATCGTTTTCGCGCCAAGGCCAGCAAGGCCAAACAGGCCCAATCGCGATTAAAAATGTTGGCAAAAATGGATGTGTTGTCCAAAATTCCCAATCAAACCAATTTTGTATTTAATCTGCCTGCGGCCGAAAACTGTCCCAATCCTGTGGCCTATTTCAAAGATGCATTTTTGGGATATGGCGACAAACCAATCCTGAAAAACCTGACCCTGCAGATCGGACCAAAAGATCGCATTGGTCTGTTGGGGGCCAATGGTGCTGGAAAATCCACGCTGATCAAAACCTTGTCTGGACAATTGCAAATGGTGTCAGGCCAGTATACGCGCAGTCCGAAACTGAAAATTGGGTATTTTGCCCAACACCAATTGGATTTACTGGAACCAGAGCAAACGGCCTATTGGCATTTAGAACGGGATTCCCCCGGCACATCCCCCACCGTGTTGCGCAGTTTTTTAGGCCAATTTGGGTTTGCTGGCGATATGGCATTCAGCCGCATTGGCGTATTATCGGGTGGGGAAAAAGCCCGCTTGGTATTGGCCCTGTTGGCCTGGCAAAAACCCCATTTATTATTATTGGACGAGCCCACCAACCATTTGGACCTGGAAACCAGAGAAGCCTTGGCGCTGGCCTTACAAGAATTTGAAGGGGCCGTGATTGTGGTGTCTCATGATCGACAATTATTGGGCACCGTGGTGGATCAGTTTTGGTTGGTATCCCATGGTAATGTTTCCGCCTATGATCAGGATTTGGAATCCTATGCCGATTGGTTGTTAAAAGAACGGAAAAAGGAATCCGCAAAAGAGCCCGATTCTAGGGAATCCTTCCCCAAAAACAACATCAAAGACAGCAAGGAAAAAACAGAAAAACTGTCCAAAATAGAAAAGAAAATAACAGAATTGCAGAAAAAAATTGATGCTTTGAACATGTCTTTATCCGATCTTACGCTGTACGAACAGACGACTTCTGTGGCATGGGCCAAAGAGCAATCTGAAAAAGATTCCCTGGAAAAACAATTGGTTGAATGGGAAAATGAGTGGTATTCTTTGTTACAAAAACACCAATAACTGGGTTTTCCATGTTAAGGAAACCAGCGCAAGGGCTTTAACGGATAGCCGCTTTGCCTGGTATTACAACAAGAAGGCAACCAGAGAAAAGGGGATGCCCCCCATCACTGCCGAATGCTGGCCAGTATGATCTGTTGGCACCACTTTCTCCTTCACTGCAGCCTCTTCACCTCTGCTATCCTGCCGCCCGTGCTCACGTACCACTGGGCCCCGGTCACTCTATGCCACCCTCTGAAACCATTCTCTTTTTTAATCTCTGCGCCCTAAAGCGCAACGGCCAAAACCGCGTGAATGGTCTGGTTAATGTGCTCTAGTGCTATTTTTTTATCACCATAACGGATTTCCAAATCTTCGATGATTTCTTCGGGCGTTAATGGCTGATTACGCACATCAAGCAGACGTTTTTCCAGATTATCTATTTCTTTTTGCTCTTTTTCTTGATCTTTTTTCAAGCGCAACAAGGCCGCAGCCGTATCCACAGATTCACTGATGGGAATAACCAGCACCCCTGATGACAAAGAAAAGACCAATTGCCCAGAAACAGCAAGGTCTGCCCTGTCCACACTGAACCCAGATAATCCCAACCACTGACATAATCCATCCTGGTAAAGGGCCACACAGCCCAGCACCTCTGGACAGGCATGATGCAACGTCAACTGTCCTAAACAATGGGCCACAGGGATGGCAAACAAGGATCGCACACGCCGAACCATCATGATGGCTTCGTGTATCAGGCCCCAAGCTTGGGTTACAGGCGTATCCTTTGCACAATATTCTGGCCAGTTGGTTAAAAACAGCGTCCCTTTTTCCCCCGTCAGATCATGCCATATTTTTTCCGTAATGACGGGCATAAAGGGGTGCAAAATGCGAATCATAAATCCCAATATAAACAAGAATACGCGCTGTACTTCTGCACCGCGGCTGGCATGATCCCACTCTCTTTTGGCCCATTCCACATACCAATCGCACACGATATGCCAAATAAAGTGATGCACAGCCCTTGCTGCATCGGAAAATCGATAGGCCTGTATGTGCCCATTAATGCACTCTAGACTTTCCGATACACGCACCAACATCCACTGATTCAAGGGATCCTTTACATCAACAGGAACAGACAATACCGTTTCTGGATTGTGCATAGAGGCCATCACCCCGCGGGCATTTGCAAAGCGCATGACATTCCAAATTTTGTTGATAAATTGACTGGATTGCTCCACATTATTCAGACTAAATCGCATGTGCTGCTTGCCGCATGTGGCACTGCTGAGGGCAAAACGTAACGCATCAGCCCCATGAGAATCGATTATTTCCAGGGGGTTAACCACATTTTTCTTGGTTTTTGACATCTTTTGACCTAGAGCATCACGAATCAATGGGTGAATATAGATGTCACCAAAGGGCACACGATTGGTCAGTTCCAACCCCAACATCATCATGCGGGCGACCCAAAAGAAAATGATATCAAAACCTGTGACCAATACATCCGTGGGGTATCGATCATTTAAATCGGTCGTTTCTGTGGGCCAACCCAACGTTGAAAAAGGCCATAATCCAGAAGAAAACCACGTGTCCAACACATCGTCATCTTGACGCAAGACAACGTTTGTGCCCCACTTTTCTGCGGCCAAAGCCTGGGCTGAATCGGCATCATGGGCCACAAAAACACTGTTTTCCGGACCATACCAGACCGGCAATCGATGGCCCCACCACAATTGGCGCGATACACACCAGGGTTGAATATTGCGCAACCATTGCAAAGCATTATTGGTCCATTCTTTGGGCACAAAACGCATTTTTCCTGCTTCTATGGCATCAATGGCCTGATGGGCCATGGTTTGCATATCGATAAACCATTGCAATGTGACCCGTGGTTCCACAATGGTTCCGGAACGTTCGCTGATGGGAACGGCATGCATAATGTTGGTTTGCCCCACAACGGCCTCTGCCAGAGCTTCTAGAACGGCCGTGCGCGCATCCGAACAACCCAAACCACGAAACATTTCAGGCACCTGATCATTCAGGGTATTATCGTCGGTTAAAATAGACACCATGGGCAATCCATGGCGTTGCCCCATATCAAAATCCTTAAAATCATGGGCTGGGGTAACCTTTACTGCGCCCGTTCCCTTTTCAGGATCCACGCCAGAGTCTGCAATAATGGGTATGCTGCGATGGCTTAAGGGAATGCGCACCTGCTTGCCCACCAAGGATTGGTATCGTACGTCTTCTGGATGCACCGCAATGGCCACATCGCCAAACAGGGTTTCAGGGCGCGTGGTCGCCACCACAATGGATTGGCCTGCTTGCCCACCTTCTATGGCATAAGCAATATCCCACAAGGTTCCAGCCATGGTCTGATTGGTAACTTCTAGATCCGATAACGCCGTTTTCAGCTGACCATCCCAGTTCACCAAGCGTTGGGCACGATACACATGCCCCCGGTCGTGCAACGTCACAAAGGCGTGATTGACGGCTGCATTCATATGGGGGTCGAGGGTAAAGCATAATCGATCCCAATCGGCAGAAAACCCCAAGCGTTTCATTTGCTCTATAATCAAATCGCCGTACAGATTTTTCCAATCCCAAATGCACCCAACAAAGGCTTCTCTTCCCAATTCTGCCCGCGTGGTGCCCTGGGATATGGCCTGTTTTTCCACCATCATTTGGGTGGCAATCCCTGCATGATCGGTGCCTGGAACCCAGACCACGTCTCGACCTTTCATGCGATGAAAACGGGCCAAAATATCTTGAAAAGTCGACGACAAAGCATGCCCTAAATGCAGTGATCCTGTGACATTGGGCGGTGGCATAATAATGGTATAGGGTTTTTTGGCCTCATCCTGGCGTTTGTTGTCCCCCTTACGCCCAGCATGAACCTGGTCCCACCACATGCGAACGTGGGATTCACACGATTGAAATGCATAATGGGCGTCCACGACTGTTCCTGTTCCTTGATGGTTTCCACAGTATAACCCAAGACAAAGTCCAGGAAAAGCTGCCCTCTGGCACGCGTTATTGGCCGGGCTTTGATTCTTTGGTGTGGCCTATGTTAAGATTAAATTACGGATTTATTTTTGATTATCTATGTTCTCACTGCAAGAGTTTATTCAAGATTACGGATATTTGACCGTTTTTTTGGGCGCCATGATCGAGGGTGAAAGCATCATTTTAACGGCCAGCGCCTTGGCGTCTACGGGTATTCTATCCATTTGGGGTGTGGCAGCCTTGACCTTTACAGGAACCCTGATGGCCGATCAAATGATTTACTTTTTAGGGCATCATTATGGACCGCGCTCTGTTCAGGCTTTAAAACGCCGTTTTCCCAGCTGGCAGGACAATATCAACAAGGCATTGGATTTCATCAAACGGAATGAAACCGTATACATCTTGTCCTTTCGATTTATTTACGGCATTCGCATCATCAGTCCATTTATTATTGGTGCCCAAGGGGTTTCCTTTAAACGGTTTTCCATTCTCAATATCCTATCTGCCGGATTATGGACCATCATCAGCTGTGCCTTGGGGTATTTTTTGGGCCATCTGTTGGGGGATAATATGAAGAATATTGAATGGGTTGTCTTTGGGATCATCAGCTGCGTGATCCTGGTCAGCCACGTGTTTTCCAGAAAAAAGCGTGCCGATTCTTGATATTTCTATATATTTTTATTATCATGTTACGAACCTGATGTACCGTTATGCCCTTTTTTATGACGAAAACCCAAAAAGAGACCTTTCGAGAAACGGTGACGTTTATCAAACAGTGGGCGCGCAATCCTTTTCAAATGGGGTCCATTATGCCCAGTTCTCGGGCATTGACCAATTTAATTTCGCGATGTGCTCTGGATGGTTTGTCTGATGACTGTATTGTTTTGGAACTGGGTTCGGGGACGGGGCGGTTTACAAAGGGTTTGCTGGATGCGGGATTATCCCCAGAACGTTTGATTGCCATGGAACTGGATCCGACTTTGATTTCTTTTTTAAAAAATCGATTTCCAAGCCTGCCGATTATCCAGGGAAATGCGGCTTTTTTAACGGATTTGTTGCCAAAAGAACTCATTGGTCGGGTTGGGGTCATTGTTTCTGGTTTGCCCATGTTAAGCCTGTCTGCTGTTGTTCAAGAAAAAATTCTGCAATCGTGTCTAGAGGTTTTACACCCTTGCGGATCTTTATTACAAATTACATACAGTCCATTTTCATCCATTTCAGAAGAACGTTATGGCATGGGCAAAACCCATATGGGGCGTGCTTGGAGCAATATTCCTCCGGCCAATCTGTGGCGTTATACCCGAAAGGTTGAAGAATGAAGGGGGGTTGTTTTTTTGGAACCGATGGCATTCGTGGACTGTATGGGCATTACCCGCTGACACCTATGGGGATGTGGTCTCTGGGCGTGGCTTTGGGTCGATGGATTTTGGATCACGATTCGACGAAACCCTTTGTATTCATTGGTAAAGACACGCGGGCATCATGTCACGCCATTGAACAGGCCTTGTGTGGTGGTTTGGGCTCTTGTGGCATATCCACCATTTCCATTGGGTGTGCCCCTACGCCAGCCGTTTCTTTTTTAACCCGCGCCCACAGCGCCTCTGCAGGATTAATGATTTCAGCCTCTCATAATCCGGCCATGTACAATGGCATTAAAATTTTCAACCGCGTTGGCGAGAAACTGTCCATTGATCAAGAGCAGGTTATTTCTTCTTATATTTCAGGGGATCATAGCGGCGAAAACCATTACGGTTCCGCCAGCACGCCCATTTACAGTGGGCCCGATTATGTACAAGAATACCGAGATTTTTTAATCCAAAACAGTCCGGAATTACCCGGTTTACGTATTGTGGTCGATTGTGCCCATGGGGCGTACAGCACCACTGCGGCCCATATTTTGCAAGAAAAGGGCGCACATGTGGTGGATGTTTTGGGGGCCAGCCCCGATGGCCATAATATTAATGCGGAATGTGGGTCCGTTTATCCCCAACGTCTGGCGTATGCCGTGGTACACCATGGCGCCGATGTGGGCATCAGTTTTGACGGCGATGGGGATCGGGTTATTTTGGTAACGGCTGATGGTAAAATCCAAGATGGCGATCAAATTTTGGCTCTTTTGGCGGAAAAGAGGTTTGGGGCACACAAGGCACTCATTGGACTGGGCACCATGGATACAGGGCCGGAACATTTTGGGAACAGCGCCTCTGAACCCCAGGTGCCCCAGCCGGCATCCTCTGGTGTGGTGGGTACGGTGCTGTCTAATCTGGGTTTGGAGCGGTTTTTACAATCCAAGCACATTCCTTTTGTACGCACCCATGTGGGCGATCGATGGATTGCTCAAAAACTAAAAGAATTGGGATGGACCTTGGGTGGGGAATCGTGCGGTCATATTATCCTGGCCGATGCATTACCCACAGGTGACGGATTATTGGCCGGATTACACGCATTGCATCATATTGGAACCCACATTCATCGTTATGGGAACACTGGACGCCATGATCCATCCCTGTTCCCCATTTTTCAGCCCACCCCATCGGCCATGGTGAACATGACTTTACGGGTGCCCCAGTTTTCTCAGCATCCAAAATTTTTAGATTATTATCAAAAAATACAGAGCCAAATGGGAGAGGGCCAGCGTGTTTTGCTGCGGCAATCGGGTACAGAACCTTTGTTACGCATTTTGGTCGAAGGGGCAAGCCAGGAATTTGTCTCTCATCTGGCCCAAACCATTGCCAAAGATCTGGACGAACAACAGTGCGCACTGGAGGGCAACCGTGCTTAACGATTTCGAACATCCCATCCGTGATGGCACCCCCCAGGGGCCTGATGCCCACAATCCAGATTTACGCAAACCAGTATTTTATGGTCGCCGAAAAGGACGCGTTTTACCCAAAACGTTATATCAGCACACCATGGATCGTTTAAAAAATCTGGATGTGAAAAAATGGCAAGAACAATGGCCAAAGGAATTATGGTTAGAAATTGGGTTTGGATCTGGCGAGCACTTGAATCAATGGCTGTGTCAATATCCCCAGCGCAGCATCATCGGTGTCGAGGCCTTTATCAACGGGGTCATTCATTGTGTTCAAGCTTTACCAGAGGCCTTTGAAGAACGCTGTGCCATTTTTTCCGACCCAGTACAAGAGTTGTGGCCCAGCTTATCACAGTCATGCCTGGACGGCGTTATCCTGTTTTTTCCAGATCCATGGCGCAAACGACGCCATGCTGGCCGGCGCATGGTTCAACCGGCGTTTTTAGACTTGTGTGCCCGTTATGTTAAACCAGGTGGATTATTTCATTTTGCCAGCGATCATCCTGGATTAATTGAACACACCCTAACCATTTTGCATGAACACCCACGCTGGCAGTGTATCGATGGTGCACGAACAGCAGATGCAGCCCATTTTCCCCATTGGCCAGAGCATTGGCCGTCATCGCGTTATCGAGATAAAGCCGTGGCTAATCATATTCCCTGCGCATTCAGCATTTGGCAATTACAGCCCATCTAGGTTGCCAGACCTATTACAGCCCATCTAGGTTGCCAGACCTATTACAGCGCCCCCACCATGGGCTCTGCGGGAAACACTGCCAGATGGGGATTCTGTTATGCCGTATGCTGGCCCTGTTTATTCACCACTTGGCGCAAATTCAAGGATGGTCGAAAACTGACGCTTTTTCGCGCAGCAATAACGGCCGCTACTTTGGTTTTTGGATTTCTGCCCAAGCGTTCCTTTTTATTGTGAATCAAAAATGTACCAAATCCAATAATTTTGACATAGTCGCTTTTTGCAATCAAATGGCTGAGCTCTGTTAAAATCGATTCCAGTATCACATTGGCTTTTTCCATTGACATACCCAGTTGGTTTTGTAACGCATCGCGTAAACAAGCACGGGTCAACGTTTGCTGATGATCTTTTTTCTCCATGGTTTTTCTCCATAACTTTTTTGTTATTATTTCACGGATGATATTTTTTACAGGTTAATGGATTTGTTTTTTTTGATTTTTTATTCGACCCTTTTGAAAAAGAGACACCAGCGGACGATGGTTTTGGACCAAATCGCCAGTTTTTTTCACCAAATCATGGTCATAAACATCTGAAAAATATTGAATCACACCGTTCTGTATCCACAACCTGTGGTATAGGGCGTAAACGGGAAAAGGATGCTTTAAAGTCACTTGTTTTTGAATTTTTTTATCCAATATGCTGGGAATGGATAATTTTACCCCATCACAGGACAAAATCTTTTCCGCCAAATCTTGAAAAGATTCTACACGAATACAGCCCAGGCTGTGGGCCCGTTGGGGGTCAGAAAACAACTCTGGTTCATGGGTGCTGTGTAAAATAATGGCATCGGCGCGGCGGGTTAAAAATTTGACTTGACCCAAATGATTTTTGGGGCCAGGTTTTTGCAATAATTTACCATGACTCCAATAATAGCCCTCTGTGCCCACCAAAGGGCCATAAATTTTGTACTGAGAACGGGGTAAAACCCATGTAGGGTTAAAAACAATGTTGTAAATAAATCCAGAAAATTCTGGGGTTTTGGATTGGACTTTGCCCACCATAACCCGGCTGTGCAATACAGACACCCCATGGTCCATGACATCGAGTGTAAAGGCTGGAATATTGCACACAATGTAACGTTTAGGCAAGGGACCCATTTTTTGCCATTCTTTTTGCACATGGTCTATTTTTTCCAGCAAAATCTTGTTTTCCGTATTTAAAGCATCAACGGTTTTTTGATCCAATAGGCCCGTTACGGGAAGATGCATCACCCCTTGCAGGACTTTTAAGGCATTTTGAACGGCCAAAACGTCAACAACGGATCCATCCACCGCTGGCTGTGAATCCTTTGGCAGAAAATGCAATTGTTCCAATGTCTGTACCAGAATCGTAAAATCGGGATGTTTTGAGTCCAAATCATGCACCGCAATCACAGGGCGTTGCGTGTTCGCCCAATGGGTACGCATATCCTGCAGGCACAAGGTCCATTGGGCATATTGCGGGTGCAGCTGTGGGGTAAATTTTGGCTGATTTTCCGTACAAAAGACCGAAAAACAACAGGCAAAAAACCCAATGATGGGGAGCAAAAATCGTGCTATACTTTTTCCATTGTGATGCGTACGTACCCCAGCATGCAGCCTTCTCGTATGACCATGGATCCTTATTGTTACGAAGATTACAGCAGCCATTCTGGAAAGCATTTTTTTGTACATGCACTGTCCGCCCATCACGATGATGCTGAAATCTTAAAAGATCTAAGTTTTTCTGTCCATTCTGGAACCATTTTATCCATTATGGGGCCCAATGGTGGAGGCAAAACCACGCTGTTTCACACATTGTCGGGCATCAGAAAACCGGCCTCTGGTCATTGGGGTTGGCAAGAAAATGGCAAAAAATATGGGTTAAAACAGCAGGATTGGACCTATTTACCCCAACGTTTTCAAGGCGATCGATCCTTTCCGCTGCGTGTTCAAGAATTTCTAAACATCAGCCATCCCACATTGTCCCATCACGATATATCGGTTGCTTTGGATCAATTTAAACTGGGGGCCTATGTTCATTCGCCCATTCAATCCTTATCCGAGGGGCAATTTCAACGCCTGTTGTTTGCCCGATTATGGATTAAACCCACCCCCATTATGTTTTTGGACGAACCCTTTGCTGGATTAGACGAACGCATCATCGACGATTTAATCGTGGTGATTCAACAATGGAAAGATCAGGGGCGCATTATTTTGCTCTCTCATCACAATCGGTTGCGTGCGTTGCAGCATTTTCCAGACACATTGTTGCTGGCTAGAAATCAGTATATATGCGGAACAAGTACGGATATTTTAACGCCAGAACGTTGGCAATCCTTTCATGATTCCATTTGTTCCAGCCAGTGTTGCTAGGCCAGACTTTGTTGGGGTAACAGGCATGACTTTTCATGCGTTACATTTTATAATGACAAGAAGGTATGCATTTCTGAATCATCATGAAAATTTTATGGAGCTGGCTAAACGATCACCTTTCTGTGACCCACAGCATCGATGAGGTGATATCGGCCTTAACGCACTCTGGAACAGAAGCAGAGATGATACCCGTATACGCTTGGTCTGCTGGGTTTCAAGTGGGCCGTGTTTTGTCCGTATCCCCTCATCCCAATGCAGAACATTTACAGGTGTGTACGGTGGATTTGGGCAACGGCACCACGGCATCTATTGTGTGTGGGGCACGCAATGTCAGAGCCAACTTAAAAACCATTGTGGCGTTACCAGGATGTCTGTTGCCGGGCAATTCAGCCCCACTGGCCACCTGTGTTCTGCGTGGTGTCCCCAGCCATGGCATGTTGTGTTCGGCCCGTGAATTATCCATGCACGACATTTGGAACGATACGGATGGTTTGATTGAATTGCCAGAGGATACCCCTGTTGGAAAACCATTGCGCGATTTTTTACCCCTGGATGATGGGTTGTTACAATTGAATGTCACACCCAATCGTGGGGATTTATTCAGCCATCGCGGGGTGGCTCGGGAATTGGTGGCTTTGGGTTTAGGGCACAAAAAAACAACGGTGACGGATCAGTTTTTGTCCTATCCTGCATCGTGTTCCATGACCTTGCTGGATCCTGATTTTGTGCAATTAACGGCAACGGGATGCCGGTTTTTTCAACTGTGTCAAATGGATCAGGTGGATCAAAAAGAAACGCCCCCTTGGATGAAACGCCGTTTGGTGGAATTATCCACAAAATTGCACAGCTCTTGTGTGGATCTGACCAATTATATGGCAGAGGATACGGGCCAACCCATGCATGTTTTTGATGCCGACGCCATTTCTGGCACGATTCAGGTCCGAAACAGCACGGAGGGCGAAATATTTTGTGCCCTAGATGGTGAAACCCATACATTACCCAGTGGGTGTACGGTGATTTCTGATGCAGAGGGCATCTTATCTTTGGCGGGCATCATGGGGGGCATGCGGGGACGGTGTCAGGCCACCACACGGCGTATTTTATTAGAATCAGCGTGCTTTGATCCTGCTGGCATTGCACGTACAGGTCGATTAACGCGCATGAACAGTGCCTCTCGGGCTCGATTCGAGCGTGGTGTGGACCCGGCTCTGTCCATCCCTGTCCTTGCCCAATCGGCCCAATGGCTGGGCCAAAACACACGTGCTGTGATGGATGGGGTGTCGCGTTGCGGCCAGTTGCCTGGTGCACGATTCATACCTTTTAATCCAAAGGCTGTATCTGAACGATGTGGGGTCACATTATCGGAAAAAACCATCCGCACACGATTGGAAAGTTGGGGTGCTCACGTCCAGATCAATCCAGAACCCCAGGTTAGGCCTAGGCATTGGGACGAAAAATCAACAGAAAATCAGGTCAACCCCAGCATGGCGCCAGAGTTACAACCAAAAGAATCCCCATGGATGGTTACCCCACCATCATGGCGTTGGGATTGGCAAGATTCGTGGGATTGCGTTACGGAAACATTGCGTGGGCAAGGTTATGCAGAGGTCCCCGTTACGCCTTTTGGCAGAGAACCAGCCAATGAACCTACTCTGCAGCATATCAGCAAGGGATTGGCCCCTGTGGATTATGATCTGGCGCGATCAATGCGATCATTTTGGATGGCCATGGGCCTGTACGAGGCCGTAACCTGGTCCTTTGTTTCGGCATCCATGGCCCAACCCTTTTTTGTTGGAACAGAGGAATCATGGCATCAGTTGCATTTGTGCAATCCCTTATCCAAAGAATTGGGTGTTTTGCGTCCCAGCATCTTGCCCTCGTTGGTTTCTGTTGCCCAACATCACCAAAAATATGGATTGGCCTTTCAACCCATTTTTGAAATTGGTCCTCGATTTTTAGGCCTATCCCCCGAATCACAAGACGAACATTTGGCCGCATTATGGCCCATTAAAAAATCGGAATCCTGGTTGCCCAATGATCCAAATGGGTCAAAAGAATGGTCATTTTACGACATCAAGGCCATGGTTGATCGGTGCATTACGGCTCTTGGCATTACGCACACATCGTGGATTCGTGCCAGTCAGCCCTGGTATCATCCTGGTCGATCCGG
Organism: Holosporaceae bacterium; assembly: GCA_964202705.1. Classification (GTDB taxonomy): domain Bacteria; phylum Pseudomonadota; class Alphaproteobacteria; order Holosporales; family Holosporaceae. The sequence goes on along the minus strand of CAXNJQ010000001.1, from coordinate 24,402 downwards.
TCAGTTGGTGCATCAAAAAGATGGTAAAGACATGGTACTGGCCACCATTGGGCAACTGCATCCCCGTTTAAACATGCCATTTTTCGGGGCAGAGCTGTATTTAAATGCATGGCAAAGGCCTGAAAAGAGTCCAGCCTATGGGGTGAAAACCTTGCAGCCTGTGGGTAAAGATCTGTCTTTTTACATTTCAGACAAGCATTTGGTCGGTCATACGCTGGATAGGTTGCGTTCTTTGGACATACCAGAACTGGATCATATTCTGATTACAGATATGTTTGATGATGAGAAACAGGAAGCCCAGGATGGCTGTGCACAGACAGATAAGCCGGAACCAAAGCACACCCGCTCCATCACCATCCGTTGCATTTTTCAACCCATTAGTGGACCATTTTCCAGCAAAGAATTGCATGAATTGATGATTGCTGTTGTACAATGTGCCCAAAAAGACGGCTGGATTTTACGCGGATCGTTGGATGATCTTGTGCCGTTGACACCATAAAATCATGACAAAATCTGATACGGTAACGTCTGAAAATCTGGTGACGCCCTCTTGTTTAGAACAGCCCCTTGATCATCTGGATCTGCAGGGTTCAGTACAGTCAGCTGGTTCTCGGCAAGTGGTCTGCCAACAGGATGCACGGCCACTGCATAGACAGGATGGCGTGGCTTGTGTATTGTATCAACCAGAAATTCCCGGCAATACCGGCACATTAATGCGTCTGGCGGCCTGTTGGAATGCGCCTTTGGTTTTGATTGGCCCCTTGGGATTTGTGTGGTCGGATAAACATTTAAAACGGGCCAGCATGGATTATGCCCAATATTGTAAACCCAATATTCACGATTCCTGGTGGGATTATCAAAACCACTGGGCAAAGGCACCACACCGAACCATTGCCGTTGTGCCGCGCGAAGGGGTGTCCTACAGAGATTTTGTTTTTCATCCAGGTGATCACCTGATCATGGGGTCAGAAAGTTGCGGACTGCCCCGAAGGATCATTTCTGAATGCGACCACAGCATTCACATTCCCATGCAGCCGTCAGCTCGATCCATGAATCTCGCCATTGCGGGTGCCCTTGTATGGGCAGAGGGTTTGTTTAAAACCCAAAACCCATGTGTTTAATATCCCCCTTTCTGCAACCATTTTTCAGGAAAGCCCCAAAAAAGGGGCAAGGAAAAAAGGGTGCCAATTAATCTGTCGTCATATCGTTAAATTTTGCCGTTTTGAAAAAATCTGAGGTCTGGTTTTGATCTTTTTCCATTGGATTTTGAATAAAATGATCTGACAAATCCGTACGATTCTCATTGTTCTTGGAACCTCTATCATCCTCATTCCCTTTGGTCTGCCACGTGGTTTTCTCTTTTAAAGAAGAATCTGCATCATGCTTTTTGATCAATTTCCCATACTTGGTTTTCCAACCGGGCTCTGTGATCAGGCCACCTTTTTTGCCACCAAACAATTCCATATAATAGACCCATTTGTCTTTTTTGTTTTTAAACATAAAACCAAACACAGATTCATTATTTTTTCTAACCAATCGTTTTTTAATGGCTCCACGAACGGTTTTTTTTGTGCAGGTAAAACACTGAATATCTTTTCCATCGATGCTTAGGGTGTTGTTTTCAACTTTTGAAAACGTAACCTTTGGTGCAAACTTTTGTTTTGCCTGGGGCGCAGCACCTTTTTTCTTAACCTCTTCCTTACTCTTTGCCCCCTTCTTAATATTTGCCGCCTCTTTTTTTGTATTTTCTTCTTGACCCTTTTTCAGATTATTTTTTTCGAATATTTTCTTGATCAGTCCAGGTATGGCCGTATCAGATTGTACATTTTTATTCAGCATGCCCAACACTGTTTTTTCAGCCTTTACTCCACAAACAGAGTATATTTTCTCGGCTATTTTTTCATAAGACTCCCCCCTTTTTACAGGAATTTCCACAGCTTTTTTACCATCCAGATAAATGACGCTCCTCCCCATACTGGCGAGACATCCTTTTTTGATGGGACACTCTAACCAATTGAACGGTACTGTTTTTCTGTTTTTTGGGTTCAGCTTTTTAATGGCTTTTTCCATGGTTTTCTGTAAAAATTCTTCACTTGGGTCTGTGACGTCCCATACAAAATCCTTTGTTTTAAAATTGTTCGGCTTTATTTTATCTTTTTGACCCCCTTGGCCTGACCTTTCACCCAAAACTGGTGCGTTTGAAAAAACAGTTGTCGCAAAAAATAAAACCGCCCATCTATACTTGCCCTGATCAAACATTAAAAACTCCTGAACTGCAGCCTATTTTCTTTATTATAATATTTTTTAAATCTTTTGCAAAAAAAATATCTAAAAAAATTATAATCCAGACAGAGCAAGCTGGGTATACGATTTCCAAATCCCTTCTGGATTCCCCACATCAGGAGAAAATGCCATGGAATCCATGGGGCTCTCGACACCAAATCCTTTGGCAAGACAGGAAAAATCCATACCTAAATCTTTTTCCAGCAAACCAACCATGGATGCCTCTATAGGAGAGGAGGTTTTTTTCTTTTTTTCCAATCCAGAACCATTGCCGACAATGATCATCATGGGCGGACTGCCTGGTCGTCTCGATTGATCTGATATTCCATATTTTAAAATACCTGTGATTTTATTTTGCGTTTTCAATACAACCGTGGCCATTTTAAATGGAACATCCTGGACATATTCTGATTGCAATTTTATATGATTCAGGTGTTGACCAGTCAGTTCAAACAATGTGTTATTCAAAATATCGACCATCTCTGGTTCCGTTTCATTGTTTTTTAATTTGAAAAACAGGTGCACATTTTTATTCTTGTTAAAAATTTTCCATGCCTTGTAAAAAATATCGATTATATTCACAGGCATACCTTGGTTTTTCACTTGACAGAAACTGATGGTGCGTCCGCCATTGTCGGCAAACCCGTACACCCCATTTTCCCCAGTATAGAAAATTATATTCCATTCATTAAATCGAATTTCTTTTGCACTCCTCGCATTTTTATTATGATCACAATCCGCATTTTCAATATTTTCAGCCATACGCCGTAATTCTTCTTTCCAATCCATTCCGGATTGAACGCGGCTATAGGCATAAAATCCCCCATTTTCCAATAGATGCCCATACTCATCGGTTGGCAAGGTAAAATGAATGCCCTGATTTTGAACAGGAGGACTGACCACTCTACCCAGGTTGCTGCAGCGATTATGATCGTATCCGCACTCTGAACTGGGAAAAAGGCTGACATGGGTGTCGCCAAAACCGCTCTCTCCATCTTGGCTTACGGGTTTAGAGATCCGTTTTTTTTCATCATAGGACAGCCCGTTGACCTTTTCGAATCGATAAAAGCTCATTTTTTCCAAAATCCTCCTCAGCAAATCCCGATCCATTTTTTCCGATTGCTCTTTGGACACCACATAATCGACGTAAACATAATAGGCTCCTGTTCGGTCTGACACGCCCCTTCGGTTTTCTTTTTTCGATATTCCAAAGTGTAAACAACCCAAGGGGATATTTTTCAGCTGACCCCTCTCAAAAGGGATTTCGCTGTACACCCTATTCCCATCAGCCCTGTGGACAATAGGCTGATGGTTTCGTTTAAACAATGGTTTCGGTATCCCTGTAGCAGATGGAACAAACATTGCCTTATTGTCCAAATCAGCAGCATTGACCCAAGTAATATCATTCAACTGGATTGCACGGCCAAGGGCATTGGACAGTTCACGCACCAAAACCTTTTGCGCCATCTGTTTACCTGTGATCACGCCATCAAAGGTATAGACCTGCAAGGAATCATCTTTTTGTTCAATGGCCGAGCAGACCAAATCTTTATTTGATGACCGAACAATCCCAGGCCGATAACGGTGCTGTCGGTATAATGTTATGGACTTTTTACCCTTGACGCCCACACCGTAAGTGCCCTCTTTGGTCTCGTTTAATTTAAAACTCCACCCATTCACCCTCAATTCTGTGGGCTTGTTGGTGGCTTTACCCGCCTTTTCTTTTTTCATAAAAGCAGACAAAGTCATCACATCATCCACAATCTGAACATCCAAATCACCCCTTTTTTCTGCCGTGTCCAGTATAGTCAAATATCCAATATCTATTTTTTCATTGGCTTTATTTTTATTATACCATGAAATTTGGCCTTCAACCATTTCAATTCTGCTTATTTCGTGATAATCATTAATAATCATTCCAGTGTTGTGATCAACCCATGTATTGGCCGGTATAGACTCGTACAGAGAGGCCTGACATGCCTTATCCACAATGACGTATCCTTGTGGGTAATCCAAAACAATTTTTCTGGGTTTTTTAGAACGTGAAACAAGATGTTTTTCAGAATGAGGGGGCGCATACTTGGACCAAAAATAAAACCACCGATCCACCGTATGGCTGATGCCTTGCCCCATGTCCTTGGGTTTAAGTTTGTGTTTGATCTTGGGTTTGGGTTTAAGTTTGATGTTGGGTTTGGGTTTAAGTTTGATGTTTTTTGGCAACGGAACTCTTTGTGCGGACTGAACGGTGGAGCTTAGAGCAAATAAACCAGTAAAAACAATGATCCAAGAGAGCATGGCTGATTTTTAAAATAATTATGGTTCACAGAATATCAGGAAAAAGTTTATTTAAATAAAACGATATAAAAATCCACTGTGAATCGTTGGGTAAAAAAACCATCTGACCACAAAAAAATCCCCTCAGCCGCTGTGATTAGCCATAGGAAATATTTTGAGTTATTTTTTGTAAAAAATGGGGTGCCGGATGTCGGAATCGAACCAACGACCTACTGATTACAAATCAGCCGCTCTACCATCTGAGCTAATCCGGCTACAGATAAAATTATAATACAAAAGTATCCTGGTTGGCAATTCTAAATTCCTCTATGGACGATATTATTTTTTCTCTTTCAGGATATTTTTCTGAAATGTCGAGTGTGTTTAAACGGCTAGCCATGATGTTAGTTCACGTTTATTGGGATGGCGAAATAGGGTTAATTATTTATTTATTATTATACAAAGCGAGCGCATCAAAAATTTATTCGCGCGCATGAAAAAATTTATTTATAGCATTTAGTAAATCCATCGCAGTGCTCTTTCCAGCTCTATATGATTTAAAAAGGAGGAAATATTCTTCGATGAATTGTTCTCTATCAAGTGGGATTTCCGAAATCAACTCAGGTTTATTTCGATCATATTCATTGTTCTGAATCTGCTCCTGTAATTGGTGCAGCTCTTCACCTTCATTTGATTCAGGAATAGGATCAAAATAATATTTTATCACCATCAGGTCCTTAATAAGGTTTATTTTTCTGTCTATTTTGTCGTTATCATAGAGACTTAATGCTGAGTTTTTTTCACAATTTAATGATTCAATGATACTCCAATCCTCCGGATTTTTTGATCTCAACGCGTCATAAATCCTTCTCCTTTTTACCCAGTACACTACACGCTCAATAGCTATTATGTCTGCATCACTTTTATCCTCAAGAAAATCTTCAGTTTTTTTCACAATATTATTTTTGCCATCATCGCTCTGTGATTCAACGGCATTAATCCCTATATTATATAGGCTGAGAATAGCCATCATGCAAATCATATAATTATTTTTCATTTTACATTCATCTTCTTTTTTTAAAAGTATTTATTTATAACAGATCCAACAACCATAATATCTGTCATTGTTCATGATTGTTGGTTTTAAATATCGTTTAAAACGATATAAAGTTCATTTTTGAAATCTCAGAAATAGCCGGCATTAAATCATCCATAGTGGCTGTGCCATTTAGATATTTCCGGACGAGGTCAAAATGACGCTTGGCTAACTCTCTTATTGCTGAGCTAGCGTAGGTTGTCTCCAGCCAGTTGTCTAGTTCCAGCCAGTTGCCTCCGCCGAGACCTTCTTGGTTAATCATATCTATGTTAAAGATGTCTCTATCCCCATAGTTTAATATTTTACTTTTCGCATCTTTCAACGTTCTAATGATAGACTCTTTTCTTTCGCGCGCCCATTCCTCCTTAGTTTTTTGAACAGTATTTTTGACATCACTGCTCTGTGGTTCAACGGCATTAATCCCTATATTATATAGGCTGAGAATAGCCATCATGCAAATCATATAATTATTTTTCATTTTAAATTCATCCTCTTTTTTTAAAAGTATTTATTTACAACAGATTCAACAACCATAAATACCTGTCATTGTTCATGATTGTTGGTTTTAAATATAGTTTAAAACGATTAATCAGCTGTTAAGGCCCGCATTTTGTTGCCATGATACATCATTAATTATTTTTATCATAGATGCTGATCGTTTGTTTTCATTCTAATGAACGATACTTTTTTGGAATGCCCATCCAGCAATGGCTCTGTATAGGGTCATGAATCTGTAAATAATATGGGCCGGAAACCTCTATCCAGAACACGACCAATTCAGTGCTGCGTGTCTATCCGCCCAGAGATAAACTCTGCAGGCAGGATCCGAATTCTACGCTTCTGGCAATTTCTCTAGATTGTGGTGATCATCAACGGGCGTCTGTAATAACGCAATTTGATGAACTTGTCGGGGATTGGCTTGACGAATTTCAAAGGTCCAACCCCCAGGGTGCGTAATGATTTCTCCCGTTAACGGCACACGCCCTACATAGGCACATATCCAACCCCCCAAGGTGTGAATTCGGCCCTCATCTTCGGGAATCAGTAATGCAGAGGCGTTAAATTCTTCGACAAAATCTTCTAAATTAATGCGCCCATTGATCACCCAAACGGGATCTTTTCCCAAAATCATCTCTTCCTCATCTGAAAAATCATCGATATAGGAATCAAATAAATCCCTTAACAGGTGATCTTTGGTGACGATGCCCTGCACCCCACCATATTCATCCACCACAAAGAGCATGGGAATTTTATGATGATCTTGTAACGTACGTAACGCTTCTCTGACGGTCATGGCGCTGGGACAAAATGTAGGTGCATTCAAATGCCGACACCACTGATGTTCAGATGTATCCGATGATTCTCTTAAGGATAAAATACAATGCACACTGACCAGACCCACAATGGTATCCAAGGTATCTCGGAACACGGGAAACCACAAAAAACCGGTTTTTAAAAACTTGCGTACCACCTCATCGCAGGGCATATGGGTTGGAATGGCCACAATGTCGCTGCGTTGAATCATAACGGCATCCAACGTTTGATCTAAAAAATCATCCAGCGCTTGATTATGCTGAACCTCACCCTCTGTTGGTTTGGTCCGAACGTGATTAAAAAGCTTTTTTACAGACTGAAAAAAGGACATAAAACTCCACAGTTTTAGATATAAAAATTAATGATTTGCATGGGATGCCCTCTCTGATGCAACAGGGCTGTCTACGGGCAAACTCTCCAAATCTTCGGCACCAAAATGGTCATCGGCATAGGGGTCTGGCCATCCAAATTGTTGAAAAATGCCACGCTCTATGGCCTCCATTTCCTGGGCCTCATCCGCTGTTTCATGGTCATAATGCAATAAATGCAAAAATCCATGGATCAGCAAATGCATGGCATGATGATGCAACGTTTTGCCCTGGGCATGGGCCTCTGCAATGACGCGAGGCCAACTGATGAAAATATCCCCCAAAAGAATGGGGTGATTGGGCCATACGGGCCAACGCTGGTTTCGTTCCACCGTTCCAAAAGCCAGTACATTGGTGGGTTGATCTTTTTGCCGAAACTGTTGGTTGTATTGGGCAATATCGGCATCGTTCATCACCACAATGCTGGCATGAACCATTTTTTCAAAGGATTTTTTCGTTTTCAATAAAACGTCATTCAACAAAAATGCAATGTGTTTTTGATCAAGAATGTCCGCATCCTGACACATTGGATCTGTGATAACGAGATCGATGCAGATACAAAGAGACAAAAGGATTTACCGTACGAACAGTTTATTCATCATAAAGCCTTGCTGGGCGATCCACAAGGCCCAACACCACACAGATTGGTATGTTTTTAGGGTGACTGTTTAATATTATTGTGGTATTATTGTTTCTCTTTTAAGAAAATTGGTCCATGCAAAGCGCACAGAGAGCCGGTTTGTTTTTTGTTTTTTCTGCCCCTTCTGGAACGGGAAAAACGTCTATCTCTCGTGCATTGCTGGAAAAAGATACCCAGTTACAGCCATCCATTTCCGCCACCACGCGCAGGCCCAGGGATGGTGAAATTCATGGGCAAGATTACTATTTTTTAGACGAAAAAACCTTTTTACAATCCGTTGATCATCAAGAATTTTTGGAATATACCAAAATTTTCAATCACCATTATGGCACGTTAAAAACCCCACTAGAGCGCAACAGTTCCGCCAGCAAAGACAGCCTTTTGGCCCTTGATTGGGCAGGGGCAAAAACCATGCGGGATTTTTATGGAAAACAAGCCGTTTTGATTTATGTGTTGCCCCCACAATTATCCGACCTGGAAAAACGATTGATTAACAGAGGAAAAGACAGCCCCCAACGCATCAAAGAACGCCTGTCGTGTGCATACAACGAAATTCAAACCTGTGTTCATTACGATTATGTCATTACCAATGATGAATTGCATCGGGCCACAGCCCAAGCCTGGTCTATTATACAGAGCGAACGATGCCGCGTGCACAACCAACCTTCTGCCCATTCCATGTTCGCACGTTTTTCCTTGTCACAGCCTGGTTAATCGCTGGCGCCATAGAATTGGAGAAAAAACACTACAATTCAGAGGAATTTACCCAAAATTTAGGAGATCAAACCAAGGTGGTTAGACCCAAGGCGTCCTCTGCCCCATAGATTCCAGGTTTTTGACCGTTCATCACCCAGCGTGCCAAAGCAAGGGCCCCGTCGGCAAAAATATGGGGTGAAAAAACCGTATGTCCCAAAACCAAACGATCATCCCTTCCCGTCCAAATGACCTCGTGCATTCCAAAAACGTGACCACAGCGTAACCCATGCGTTTCAATACGACCATCTTGCCGTGGTGACGTGGTGTTTCCAGCGCTGAAATCCTGGCCCTGATCCTTTTTTGCATGAATCATGGCATCGGCCAAAGCATTGGCCGTACCCGATGGCACATCCTGCTTGTGTCGATGGTGGTGTTCCACAATATCAATGTCATAGGAATCGGGTAAAGCCCTTGCCAACTTTCCAGCCATCCATCGCTGAATCACAGCCCCCAAGCTGGTGTTTGGTGCCACCACAATGGGGACGCTGTGTCCTAATGCCTGTATACCACCCAGAATGTCTGGATCAATGCCTGTTGTCCCAATCACCATGGGTTTGGGATTTTTCAATGCCGCATCCAGAATATCGGGAAACAGACTGGCCGTGGAAAAATCAATGACAACACTGGATTTTTCGAACAATTCATCCAAACTGGAACAAAATCCTCCCTTTTCCCCTGGTTCATCGAATGAACGACCATACCCCAAAACAGATTGAAATCCACCTTGTTTTTCCAAGGCAGACAGGATTCGTTGTCCCATGCGTCCAGATAATCCGATGATACCGACATGCCCCAGGCACACCGCTCTCACTGATTTCGCGTTATTAATCATACCCAATCATGCCTATGATTTTGACAAAAGTGTACTCTGAACAAAATTGGAATACCAGATATGGATTATGTAAAAAATGGGGCGGGCGACCGGGATCGAACCGGCGACCTCTAGAACCACAACCTAGCGCTCTAACCAACTGAGCTACGCCCGCCACATACCCATAATTATAATCACATTTTTATGAAAATACTATGGGAAAAAAGGGGACAAACCCATTCAAAAATGAGATTTTTTCAGGATATCACCCCAAGATCTCTCTTTTCCCCAAATGATTGGCCTCTGACACAATGCCATCTTTTTCCATCTGTTCAATAAATCGAGCCGCACGGTTATACCCTATTTGCAGTTGGCGCTGTAAATAACTGATGGATGTTTTACGATCTCGGCGCACAATTTCCACAGCCTGACGATACAAATCATCGCCGCCCTCTTCCCCAGAGGATGCATCGGAAAAGTCTTCTCTCACCGTCATGTCTACATACTGGGGTTGGCCCAATTGTTTTAAAAAATTCACCACGCCTTCGATTTCACCGTCACTGACAAAGGGCCCATGCACCCGCATAATACGACCCCCCGCCGCCATGGACAACATATCCCCCTGCCCCAGCAATTGTTCTGCCCCTTGTTCCCCCAAAATGGTGCGACTGTCAATTTTTGATGTCACCTGAAAGCTGATGCGTGTGGGAAAGTTGGCCTTGATGGTTCCTGTAATCACATCCACCGATGGCCGTTGGGTGGCCATAATAATATGAATGCCTGCGGCACGCGCCATCTGGGCCAAACGCTGGACTAAAAACTCTAGATCCTTACCCGCCACCAGCATCAAATCCGCCATTTCATCCACGATCACCACAATAAAAGGCATATCCGCCACATCCAATTGTTGGTTTTCTAGGACCGGTCTGGATTCCTCATCAAATCCAACCTGCAATTTCCGCACGATGGGCTCTTTTTCCTTTTGCGCTGTTTTTAACCTCTGATTATACCCCGTAATGTTGCGCACCCCGACTTGTGACATCAAACGATACCGATTTTCCATTTCTTGCACCACCCATTTCAGCGCCATAATGGCTTTTTTTGGCTCTGTAATCACAGGGGTCAGCAGGTGGGGAATGCCATCATAAACCGATAATTCCAGCATTTTTGGGTCAATCATCACCATTTTGCATTGCTCTGGACTGAGTCGATACAACAGGGATAAAATCATGCTGTTAATGCCCACCGATTTTCCAGAACCCGTGGTTCCCGCCACCAAAACGTGGGGCATTTTCGCCAAATCCGAAATAACGGGATTGCCACTGATGTCCTTTCCCAAGGTTAAAGCCAATGGCGCCTGAAAATCACTGTATGCTGACGACCCCAGTAAATCTTTTAAATACACCATTTCCCGATGGACATTAGACAGCTCAATGCCAATCAAATTTTTACCAGAAATAACGGCTACACGAGCAGACAGCGCACTCATGGATCGGGCAATGTCATCGGCCAAACTGATGATACGCGATGATTTTACCCCCGCAGAAGGCTCTAATTCATACAACGTGACAATGGGCCCAGGATGGGCCCGCAGTACGGTTCCCTTTACCCCAAAATCTTCTAGAACTTCTTGCAATCGATCAATATAAACTTCACCACGCCGATCGGCCTTGGATGCCACAGGATCTTTTAATAAATCCAGCGGGGGCAGCGCCGAACTGACCTTTAACGGTCTTTGAACCCTTGGGGTCGGGGCCTTGATGACGGGTGGGGCTTCTTCCTCTGCGGCCTGAACAATTTTTTCCACATAACGTAACGGTTTCCAGCGCATCAATCCCCAAATCAATCCCGACACCATGATTGCGGCCGTCCACAAATAAGACGGTATCCACGCCTGGGAAATCACCCCCACAGCGCAGGCATAAGAACTGATCTGGGTCGGAATCATCACCGCCATCATCACACAGCACACCACACCATAACCCAATGTTTTTCCAATGGCTTTTCCTTTGGATAATTGGTAAAAACAGACCATAAAAACCAGAGGCAGCCCCCAAGCACCTAGGCCAAAAAATTGAAATAAAAACGAGGCAATCCACGCCCCCACAGCGCCCATGCTGTTTTGCACCTCTTGCGGACCGATCACATCTGCACATGGATCCATGGGGTCATAGGAAATCAAAGCCACCAACAAAAACAGACTCCAACCCAATAAAATCAGGGCAGAACCGTCATAAATCACAATGCGCAACAGTTTAATCAAATCCTTTTGATAGGTTCGTAACATACACGCATCCTCTATGGCTCATTAATTATGATATCGTAAAAACAGACCGATTCACACACATCCATTAAGAATGACCATCCTGTCCCCTGTTGTACGCATTGGATGCTGGAACGTTAACTCTTTACGCGTACGTCTGCCGTTGGTGGAATCTTGGTTAAAAACAGAGCGCATCGACATGGCTTTGCTGCAAGAAACCAAAGTGATGGATGGGGATTTTCCGGAACAAGCCTTCAGTAATGCGGGCTATTACTGTGCATTTTGGGGGCAAAAAACCTATAATGGTGTGGCCATTTTATCCCGATGGCCTCTATCCGATGTGGTGCGTTTGGATTTAAATGGCACAGGCGCCGCACGCTGTATCCAAGCCATAACCCAAGGTTTTCGCATCTGTTGCGTGTACATCCCCCAAGGCCAAGATTTTGATCGACCTGCTTTTGGGGAAAAGTTGGCGTTTTTAAATGGACTATCCCACCATATGGCACCTTATGTTCAGGATTTTACCCCCACCATTATCGGTGGCGATTTCAACATTGCCCTTCATGATGAGGATGTGTGGGATGCCGATTTATGGCGTAATCGGGTCATGTGCTCGACCCCGGAACGAAAAGAATTGCGTAAAATCTTGTGGACGGGATGGACCATGGCCCAACGGCACATGAAAGGGCAGAAAAACCCAGCGACGTGGTGGGCCTATCAACATGGTGCATGGCCAAAACAACATGGGCTGTGCATTGATTCGTTTCTGTTGTCCCCTGGGGCAAGTGATCTTTTATCCAGCTCTTGGGTTTCCCCACATTGGCGCGGGCAACATCAACCCAGCGATCATGCCCCAATCGGTCTGGAATTATGCGCGCGCAACCCCCTGCCCCCCACTTTTTGATTGTAAATTGACACGCCGTGGATCAGCCGTAAAACAGGTGTACAGGCGCTGATCGGCCGGTGTGACGGTATTTCCATCCCGTACGATGGTCAGTTTTAACAAAATAATCAGCTCTGTCACATGGCGTTTTTTACCTTTGTGGGTAAACAAGCCTCCTACGCCAGGCAAAGCAGACAACCCCGGTGTACCCCGATCATTAATGCTGACGCGTTCCTCCATTAATCCACCCGTTACAATGACTTGACCTTCTTTGGCCACAATGACCGAATCCATTTCCCTAATTTGCACAATGGGCACTTGGCAAGACGCATTCAATTGTGCGTAATATTCAGCCATGTTTTTTCCATGATCTCTGCCCGGAACAGGCGTATACGCGCCAAATAATGTTGGACAGGCCACCGTTTTCTGTACCCGTGAAATGGTGGGGTGCAAGGACACCATAATATCGCCCGTTTCCCAATTCACAGATGGGTGAACATACAAAATTAATCCAATGGGAACGGTTTGTATATTGCTGCGTACCCGTTGGCGGGTTGACGCCAATGGACCCGTACTGTTGGCAAAACTGTCGTCCTGGATTTCAGGATCAAAAAATACTTCGTTGTGTGCCACTTTTAATACGGCAGATTGATTGTTAATCACGGTTTGTCGAGGATTGGCCAAGGTACGGATGGTGCCAAATTCCTCCATCAAATTCATAATGGCCTCTAATTGATCGGTTGCCAAAACCACAGAGCGCCCCTCTGCATTGAATTTCATTGTGGCCAATGGGGACAGCCCTGCACCGATGAGGGGATTGATGCCCACACCATTCTTGACTTTATTGATAAAGACAGTCCAATCGATCCCATTTTGATACTCTTCGGACAAATCAATTTCAATGATTTTTGCCTCGACCAAAATTTGTGTCATGGTGGCTTGTCGCAATTGTTTTAAATATCCTTCAATTTGACGATGCTGGGCTTGAGTCCCATACACAGACAAAATTCCCGCATAGCGATTGACGGAATAGCGTGGCTTGTTCTTGACTTAATCCGTACTCAATACCATGGCGATGGTGCGCTCTAATTCCTCCCAAAAATCCACAGTATGGCTGGTATTTAGGGTAATGTTCGCCCCATTATCCAGCAGGTTTTTTGATCCCGTCATGCCATTGGAATAAATATCCGTTTTTACCGATGTTTGGGTTTGGGTTTTTCGACACCCCAGCAAAAATTGAACATTGTGATTTTTCAAATGGGGTCGATCTGCCCCGATGTACAGGGCATTATTGTTGATGGTATAACGCAATTTCCCAATCAAGCACAGATTTTCCAAAACATCGATCAGCGGCTGTTGATGGGCTGTAAAGAAAAAGTTGCTTTTTTTCGGAAAACTGGATTCCAAAATAATGTTCAATCCTGCTTGACGGGCCAATTCAAAAAAGGCTTGTTTCAAAGGAATTTGACCGGATAAAGACAAAGACACTTTTTGATAAAATGCGGGCGGCAAAGCCGAATACGGTGGCTGGTATACGGGCGGTGTTTTGGATGCAAAGGCCGGAGAAACAGGTGCTGTTAACGCGCGATAGGATGCCTTGGTCTGCCCGATCAACGGATCGTGGTACCGATTTTTAGAACACCCAAACAAACATAACGCCATCACACCAATGGTGGAGCATCTTTTGAATGTGTAAAGAACCACTCCCATCCCCATTAATATCATTTCTTATTGTTTACAAAAAGCATACAGCGGTCAATGGATACAGCATTTTTATTCCTTTTTAATATTCTCTAGTTTTTGACATTTTTAAGATATCATCGCCAAATTCAGGATAAACAAAATTCAAAAAAATCTCAATCTGATATGTATTGTTCAGAATTTTTTCAAATATTTCATAATAAAATAAAACCAGAGCTTTTAACAGCTATTTTTAAAAATACAAAAAGGAGAATTCTTATGAAAAAATTAATCGCCACATTGGCCCTGTTGTCTTGCGTTTTCAGCGTTAATGCTGCCAGCTGCGACACCTTTGCAGTATCCCCATGCTCATCACAGGTCGTCACCATTGCCACAAACAGCTTGAACACAAAGCAATTGGCCACCAGCGTTTGCATCAGCAAAGATTACTGTGGTAAAAAAATAGCAACGGTCAGCCTCGTTCCAACGGCATGCAACCCATGTGCAACAGTCTGCCCAGAACCCGTTGTCATGAACACTTGCAATCCATGTGATCCATGCGGCATGTAAAGCCACTGGACTCTTATTAGGGCCAGTATACCAGGGGGGTGATCTCCTCTGGTTTTAAAACCCCTGCAGGATTGCATCCACACCCATCCATTGGTATGGTCAGACAAAACCCCCTGCACTGTATTCAAATGTCTCATATCTTAACTCTGTTGACCTTTCCCCGCTTGGCCATGGTGATATGGTGTAAAGATGACCTGATGCAAACGCCCTGCCCTCACTCTTCTCTATTCCAGCCTATACCCACAGCATGCGCCATGCATTCTGACCCCAAACCCGCCTGTGAAATCTTGTTGCCACAATTATGGCACCAAATGCCCCAAAACCAGAACATCACCAGTATGGCCACATTACACGAACCTGGTCCCTTTACCGCAACCAGAGCCGGTCAATCCTTTGCCAAAGGGCTGGCCGCACCCGAATGGACTGTGTTTAGCGCCTCTTTTTTTGATCTATTAGACAAAGAGCAGCAAGAAAAAGCCTGGATTGATACAGGGGGCCATCACTGGGTTAATCGGCATGGAAATGTTATTTCCCAAACCATACCGCCACTGTACGGTATATCGGGGAATGGGTGCACAGAATCAGACATGTTGATGTGGTCCAAACGCCTGGCCACTTTATGTTGTGATTTTCAACAAAACAAATCAAAAACACTGTAAAAATAGATGCATTATTATGTTTTCTAAACTTATAATTCAATCACTATTGTACAAAAACAAATGTAAAACGTGCGCACTCTATTTTTAAAATTCGTGATGTTGCTGGGTTTAACCCAGGCCGTTCCATGTGATGTTTGGCCCACACAAACACCATTCAATGCCATGGGGCTGAACACGACCCGATTCAATGCCGTTGGGTTACGGGGGAAAAAGGGGCAAAAACCCATGCGCCAGCTGTCTGCATCTTGGAAACCCTTGTGTCTGAACCAATTGGGAAAGAGGACAGATAAACGCCAGAATCCTTCATCCCGCACCTCGGTAACGGCCAAGGATATTAACATCTTTTCCAATCCAGAACCATTGGAAAATCGATCACCCGATGGCACCTTGTCTTTAAAGGGCATGCCGCCAGAATATTTGGCCATTTTATCCACCAGTGCTCAAAACTCCTCTGCTTTGATGCAAAATTATGCAGGTGTATCAGGCGGTATGGATTTATTTGGCATTCGGGCTATGTTTGTTTCACCCAGTACCACCACCATCACATCCGATTTTGGGGCCACAGATTTGCATCATTTTTATTAGATATTTTACGAAACAATCCTGTGTTTATCATTGATG
Source organism: Holosporaceae bacterium (assembly GCA_964202705.1). Classification (GTDB taxonomy): domain Bacteria; phylum Pseudomonadota; class Alphaproteobacteria; order Holosporales; family Holosporaceae. The sequence continues at coordinate 8,184 of CAXNJQ010000001.1, read as the reverse complement.
ATTTTTTAAATCCACCATGATAATTTTGAATAATACTTCTAATGAAACGATCCCAAATGTTGTCAAAAATAACAGGACTGATGGTGGGGGTTTGTCTCTTGGTTGGGCCTGTATTTTCAGGAGTAAATGTGATTGAAAATCAATCCCTAACGGACCCCTATTTTGTCGAGCAATTCAATGCTGGAATGGTGAACTAAATGAGTCAAGAACCCTCTTCCAACAAAATAGCGCTGGTGACTCACGGCATTCATGGCATCGGGGCGGCCATCTGCAAGGCCCTGCACTCAGAAGGTTATACGGTCGTTGCGCACCATCAAAATGATTGGTCTTTGGCCCGCTCTTTTACCGCAGAAACGGGTATTCCCATTATGGAGTGGCCCCTGTCCTCTTGGTCAGATTGTCAAAGCGCCGTATCTGATATTGCAACCCACTGGGGCCATATTTCTGTTTTAATTCACAATGTACGCGCCTATCCCAATCAGTCATTAAATCACACCACCATGCAGCAATGGCAATCGGGTGTCAATATTCCATTAGACGGCATGTTTGCATTAACCCACTCTGTAACGGAAAACATGTGTCGTCAGGGCTATGGCCGTATTATTACGGTGGGGTCTTTTCATGGCGTATGCAGTTCAAAATTGGCCTGTATAACCAGCACAGTCAGTGGGGGAATTATGGGGTTTACCAAGGCATTGGCCCATGAAGTCGGCCCCCATGGTATCACGGCCAATATGGTGGCCATAGGTCATATCCGCACCGATGACATTGATCGGGTTTGCCCAGATGTTTTGGAATCATGCATGAAATCCATTCCCTTGAAACGCATGGGCATACCAGAGGAAGTTGCAGATTTGGTCCTGTTTTTATGCTCTAAACCTGCCTCGTTCATTACAGGGTCCACCATTCATGTTAACGGTGGGCAATGGATGGCCTGAATGCGGCACGGCTGATCCAGTGAACAGGCAAACAAAAACATAGCCTTTTCGCCAATCTGTGCGTATAAATAAAGAACAGGTGCAACGCATGAAAAATTTTATGTCCCAGGGTTTTTTTATACTGAAAAAATTGTGTACGAACATCAAAAATGCTTTTTGGGTTTTTTGCCAGTCTCTTACTTTTTTCTGGTTTTGTGTGCGTACATTAACGGCCGGCATTCAGGGACCATTTTACAGAACCATTTTTCTGAATCAATGGCGAACGATGGCGTTTCAATCCATTCCTTTGATGGCCTTAACGGCCCTATTTACGGGCATGGTTTTGGCCCTTCAGAGTGCATCGGCCTTTGCCAGTTTTTCTGCCGAAGCCACCTTGCCCCACATCGTCACCTTGTCCATTGTCAGGGAGTTGGCCCCCGTATTGGGCGGATTGATGATGGCCGGTCGATGGGGATCGTCCATGACGGCCGAGGTGTCAACCATGCGCGTGACAGATCAAATTGATGCCTTGGTGACGTTGTCCACCAACCCTTTGGGATATCTCGTTGTACCGCGAATATTGTCGGCCACGTTGGCCATGCCCTGTTTAATCCTGTTGGCCGATGTGGTGGGAATCGTGGGCGGTGGAATCATTGCCACCAGCCATTGTTCCATGATGTGGAGCCAATATATCGTCAAAATTTTAGATGTCTTGGTATGGTCCGATGTGGGGGCCGGCATGATCAAGGCCAGTGTTTTTGGACTGACCATTTCCTTGATCGGGTGTTACGAGGGGTATTACGCCACAGGGGGAACCCAAGGCGTTGGTTTGTCCACAACCCGCAGTGTGGTCCAATCCAGTACGTACATCTTGCTGTTAAACTATTTTTTGACGTCCCTTTTCTTTCAATAAAATAGAAAACGGAACCGATGATTATCTTTTAAAAAATCATTTGGATGGGGCTGTATGACTGTAAAAAGCATATCCCACAGGTCATTTGTAAAAAAAACGCTAAGAAAGAGGCACTTTCCCTTGTTTTCTGGAAAAACCCGTGATATACACGTACTGAAGCATTGAAAACAAACATGGATGTTGCGCTATCATTTTTTAGCAGCGTTATGCTGTTCACTGTATACTTACGCGGTTGTGGCTGCTCCAGCAAAAGGACCTTCCTTGTCCTCTGCTAACGGGTTCGAAGTGGTGTTTAGTGGAAAAATGATGTTTGAAATGCCGTTTGGTCAGAATCAAAAACAGCAAACCTTTTTGTTTTCTGGTTCTGGATTTCAAAAATTGTTTCAAACAGACAGCACACCGTTTAATACCTATAATGCCAACAATATGTTCTTGATTAACAGTTCAAGATTTACGATTACGGCATCTAAACAAGTCAACGATTGGACCATATCGTTGGTTGGGTCTTATAACATCAACCAAGGTGCTGGTGGCAAGGGTGCGGTCAAAGAGGCCTATGTCCTGTTCGATAATGAATTGTTTGGAACCCTTGCGCTTGGTAACGCCTATGGTGTGGAAGATGTCACCCCCATGGGTGCAGGGGACGTGGCCCAAGGATCAGGGGCATTTTATGGGACAGGTTTTGGAAAGTTTTTACCAGCAACCACAGGGGTTTTACTCTATCCCAGTATTGCAGGATATACGGGGACAGCGACCAAGGTTCGCTATATTTCTTCACGCATCAAACAGGGGGTGCTGAAAGGATTACAGGCCTCTGTTTCCTATACACCCAATACGCTGCATCGCGGTGAAATGAGTCTCAATACTGGCGTTTCACCCTTGCGTGAACCCTTTGCCCCCTTTGATCTGAACAGCATTGCCTGGGGCATTAATTATTTAACCCAATGGAACAAGGGCAGCTTTGGATTGTCCTTTGTTCAAATCACGGCAAAAACCCAAGCAGAAAAACCCTTGCTGCCCCAAGACGCAGTGAATCAAATCAGCGTAGACAATAAAGTCACCCAAAAGGGATCGCCTGAACTGACGGGTGACGAGTTACAGCGTTTTAACACCAATGCCTATCAATTGGGTGGTGTCATCACGCTGGGGCCTATTTCCTTTGGAATCGAGTATATGCATAACGGCAAATCCCATATGCTGAAAAACGATTATAATCCCATCATATTGGATGAAGAGGGCAACGAGGTATCCTCGGGCATTACTCCAGGCACCATTGAGTTCAATGGATCAGAAACCACCTTTGAATCCAAAGAATATGTGGCCTCTGCCTCTGGTAATGGGAAAATCGTTAACATGTCCCTGGGGTATACGGGTGATACCTATGGTGTCAGCTTGTCCTATTTGCAATCCAGCGTCAGGACTGGATTTTTAGGGCAAGGTCAAACCAAAAGTGAAAAAGCCACTTGCCAGGGATACATTCTGTCCACCCAATACAATGCCATGCCTGGTGTTGTACCGTATGTCGAACTTGGAACGTTCAAGTTGAGCAATCCAGATTGGGCATACACCAGCACCATGATTCCATCCCTTACACGATTTGATTTTTCTGGCGTACCAGGCAAATCCAATTTTACGAACACCGCGATTGTGGGTGTCAAAGTTCAATTTTAACCCCTTACACCATTCATTTCATTTTCAGGAGCCCAACCATGTCCATTACAAATACACTTGCTAGCCAGTCAAAAATCACAAAAAAGAATCTGGTCAAAGAAATTTCCGATCATCTGCACATGTCACAAAGTGATGTGGAAAAAGTGCTCGATTCCTTTATCGACATTACATCCGATCATTTGCAACAACGCCATGACGTGCGCTTGACGGGTTTTGGCATTTTCAGTACCCGTGATCGTAAAGCCAGCACTGCACGCAATCCTGCAACGGGAGCAGAAATCCATGTCCAAGCCTCTGTGGTTCCCACCTTTCGTCCGGGGTCTCAATTGCGCGAGAAAATCAATCCAGCCACCGTTGGGTAATGCGTATTCATCCAAAAGGATCCATCAATGATGGCCTCAGGATCTGTGCCTTTAACGTTACAGCCTGCCTCTGTTAAGATTTTTGGGGCTGGCGCGTGGGGGTCTGCGCTGGCTGAATTAATCAGAGAAAACCAGCACCTTGTTGCATTGTGGAATCGCACCCCTAAACCGGGGTCTTCCACCTGTATGACAGAGTCTTTAACCCCCCAATCTCATATTATTATTGCCATTTCTGTCCAGTATGTGGGGTCTTTTTGCCATATTCTGAAATCAGAAAATATGACACCATCGGTCATTTGGATTGCGTCCAAGGGGTTGGATCTTGCATCCGGTAATCCTCTTTACACTTGCGTGCAAGAATATTTTCCATCATCAATGGTTGGGGTCATCAGCGGTCCAAATATTGCCAGCGAAATTACCAATCATTTGCCCTGTGGCATAACCATTGCCTGTGAAAATCCAGATGTTTTGTTGCAAGGAAAACGCTTGTTTCCCCAACGAATGCTGGTGGAAACCAGTACGGATGTCGCAGGCGTATCCTGGTGGGGTGCATTGAAAAACGTCATGGCCATTGGTTACGGTTTATTGCAACAAAGCGATATGGGGTACAACATGTCGGCCACATTTTTAATCCTCTGTGCCAAAGAAATCAGCGGCATTGTTCTGAAAAAAGGTGGGTGCCCTGAAACCACGTTGTCTTTTGCGGGTATGGGTGATTTAATCCTAACCAGCCATTGTCCACAAGGCAGAAATCGTGCCTATGGTCAACATTTTCCCAAAGAACCCACCCGTTTGGTCGAGGGTCTGGATACGTTACGCACCTTGATAAACCACACACTGAGAGACCAGGAATCACGGGCACGGACGCCTATTATTCATGCCATATGGGATGTATTGGAAAAGCGTGTGTCGGTTAAAGATTTCCCTGCACGTATTTTATCGGTGCACTGATGGCCTGTTTTGGTGCTCCCAGTTGTTATGGCACAGCGTCACAGTTGTCACAGGATGCCCTCTTCACACTCTGTTTGGCTGGATTTTGAATGGAACTTGGTACTACTCGGTTCTGTCCGATGGCACGGCTGAAGGCCGCACCCTGGGATGACCCGACTCTGCTAGGGCAGTCCATGGGGCCTGTTTTTTGGGGAAACTTTCAACATTTTTGGCAAAATGTGATACAAAGATTTTTGTGCGCCATAACAGGTATTCAAAAAATCAGAAAGGTTTTGCTGATCCCCATCCGATAATTTGGGCAGAGGTATGGACGACAAAACAGAGGGCGTTATGGCCCAAATATACGACCCCAGTTCTGCCAACAGCTGATCAACCTCTTTGAGTTTGGCCCCATCCCCCACCACCTGAACATTTAAATCACTGCCACAGGATTTAACCACAGAACCAATGATTGCTTTTTGATATAAAACATAGGGTTGGGATGAAATAAAGACAATGGTTTTAATCTCTGGATGGCTTTTCAGCCAATTTAAAAGGGTTTTAACCGTGCTTTCCGTTGTGGCTCTGGGCAAATCTCCTTTTTTACCATGAATCATGGTTACAGGCCATTTACGCTTAGCAGACGGGCTGGAATCATATAAATGCTGTAATAAATCACGCTCTAATCCCACCTCTTTGGAATTTGGACCTTTTTTTTGAATCAAATCATTGTACTCTGGATCATCGACACGGGATTGTAATGGGCGTTCTCCTGACAGTAATAATATGTTTTGACGACGAAACAGACCTTTCTCGATACAGCGTTCTAAAAATTTCAACCTTTTATTCATCACCGGTCCCGTTGCCCCCAGGACGCAAATGGCATGACTGGGACTGGACTTGAGGGGAAAGCACCCATGGACCACACCCAATATTTTTAAACACCGTAACATTGTCTTTTTCTGCTCTGGGCTATCATCGTTTTTTATAACATCCCAGCGTTCTTGTTTGGGCGCTCTGCGCACCCATTGACGTTGTGTCTTTTGCACCAAGGTCATGATTTTCCACAAATCTGATTTGGTAAGACTCCTACTGATCACAGGATCTTTCCAATCAATTCCTGTCTGTTTCAACAAAAAAGCAATGGCTTTTTTCTGTTCTTTTGAACAAAAGCCATAATAATCCCACAGGGTTTTACAGCGCAGAACATCATCAATACCATGATTTTTTACAGAAAAAGATGTTATAATGGGGATAAAACATAATATAACAAAAATGGTGCTACAGCCATACAAAAAAGATAGAATTTTTGCCATTTTTACCCCAGTCCATTTCAAAGCGTTCATCATAAAGGTTCCTGCATGGGGCGAACGCCATAATAGGTAAAAAACCCATGGATTCGAGCTGCGACGGCTTGTATCACACTGGATTGCTCTGTGTGGTAAATGTGGTGCTGTACCATTAGATCCCAGGTATCATGCCAAAAATAATCCCAATGGTGTAAAAATTCTTGCCCATAGGCCAAAGTACCCACGTCTCTTGCCCAAATATAAAAAACATCCCAAACCCCATCCCCTAATCGCACCGCTGTGCTCAACCATTCAGGATCAACAATGGGGGATTCTGTGGCACATTGATACAACACAGACCATGTCTGCATGACCCAAGGCAAATGATCTTGCCAATAGTGTGCACGCACCAAGGCACCCTGGGAAATTTTAAACAGATGGTGCTGCGCCCTTTTGTCCAAGGGTTCCTGATTAGAATCAGGGCCATCAATGGCATGCAAACCACCACCCGTTGATGCGTAAAAGGCCTGAATACAGGAACGCACCCTGGAAAAATCTTCCAAATCCAGCGCTGGCATCTTATACTCTATGCACCGCGATCGAACAGTTTCAGGCAATGCACCCGATGCCGTCAGGATAAAAATCGTTTGCGGTCCGGGATTTTCAATCCATTTCAACAGGGCATTCATACTGGACAACCCCAAAGATTGAACCTCTGGCAACACCACAACCCGAACAGAATCTCCCAAACGTGTATAGGATAACTGTTGTCGCAGTTTTCGAATATCATCAATGCCGGAACCGGCTGCAAGAACCAGGTATTCTGGATGAGAATCCAATGTTTTATGGTCTTTTTCCCATGCCAAAGCAGCATCTTTCCAATGATTAGACAGCGCTGACAGCGGTTGGGATGGGTTGTGTACCCCATTGTTGAAAGCCCTAGAGCCAGAGGCATCCAGACCAACGGACATCATATCGGAACCTAATGGTTCTTGTACAGTGGAATCTGGGCATGCAGAGCCAGACAGCCAGGGATATCCCGTCAATAATTGGTGGGCCAAAATCCGTGAAAGAGAGCGTTTTCCAACGCCTTTTGGACCTTGGATAAGAATAGAGCAGGCATGGGGTGTTCCAGAATATGTTCCAGACAAGCCTTGTGAAAAAACAGAGTGGTGTATTGTTTGCATCAACACACCATAACCCAAACTGCAATACCAAAAATCAAAAGAATTCATGGGCTCTTGGACGATATAGGATGCTTTTCCCATTACGAAACAGAGCGCGCATTATCTTTCTCTATTGGGAAAACACACGCATTAATAGCCTTCTTTTAGCATTCTGCGACGCATATTTTTCAACATCCGACGACGAGATTCGGCTATTTTTTGCTGACGCTTTTCACAAGGTCTAATAAAGGCTCTGCGTTTCCGCAGTTCTTTGTTTAGACCGCTTTTTTGTGCGGCCCTTTTCAGCGTTTTCAGTGCTTTATCCACGTTGTTGTCGCGTACAACGACTGGTAACATGATGGTCTATGTTAGAAGAATACCCATTCATTATTGCGGCTTTTAGCGCACAATGCAAGCCTAAATGCCACAAAACTTATAACCCTATGCCACTTTCATTCTGTTGGGATGCTTGTCGCCCCGCATCAATGACCTCACGCAAGTGTCCATCGGCAAATCCTTTGACCATGGCATCTAAACCCACCAAATAGGATGGCAAAATTCTTTGTACTTCTCGCAACGCGTCCTTGGACGGCCCCAACAACCCTTTTGCCTCTTTTTGTAAATAGGGTTCCGTTTGCAAGTATTTTTGTAATGATAATTCCATCAGGCATAATGAATAGACATAGGTAAAGGCCAGAACGACTTCTGGATCAGAGGCCAACTGGCTGCTTAGCAAGACATCCGGACACCCCATGGTGGATTTTTTCAATTCTACGGGATTGGCCAAGTCTTTTTCAATGTTACCTTTAAATTCAGGATATACCACAGGCTGTGCTGGGACTTTGGCTTCTTTTGAGGGCACTTCTGGCAGAACTTCTCCTGGAAAGAGATCTCCTGGCATATCATTATCCGCACCGATCAGATCTTCTCCTTGCT